>CAZZYB010000319.1:0-5293 GCA_964658125.1 uncultured Acetobacteraceae bacterium
GTGCCTGCTGCTTCGGTGCATTGCTACTTCCGGTGAACGCCCCGCCCAGATCGCGGTCATCGTCCTTCGTATCGCCCTGGCGAAGCTCATTCACACGAGACTCCACCTGGTACACCACCTTCATGTTCTGGAACGACCGCGCCGCCGAAGCCTTTACATCGGCAACCGTCCGGTGGATTGCTCCCGGCCGCAGGTCGCTCAGCTGAATCCCGCCCAGGTTCATCGTCAGCGCCAGCGAGAAGAACGCCATCGCCGCCGTCATCGCCATGCGAGGCTGAAACGTCGGGTTGCGCAGGTCGATCTTGAACGTGGCCGCAAACTTGTCCAGCATCCGTTCCTGGAACCCGATCTGCGGCACCACCTTGAACGCCGGTGTCGGCACGCCGACGCGCGGGAACACAAGCGACATCTCCGCTTCGCTGGTCTGCGCGAGGATCCTCTGCAGCATCCCGACTGGCGGCTCCGGACGCTGCTCTTTGAGCATCTCCATCCACGCCGCGCCGCGCTTGGCCTCCGCATACTGCTCTGCACAATCCACACAGCCGGCGATGTGGCGATCGAACACCACCTGCTCCGCCGCTCCCAGCGTTCCATCCACAGCGTCGAGACACATCGCCTCACACGCCTCGCAAGCACCCTTCGCCTGCTCGAATTTGATGCGGTCCGTCACCTTACATCACCTGCCCTTCTATACGTTTCAAAAGCTTGGCAAGTTCACTGCGGCCACGACTTATGCGGCTCTTCACAGTCCCTTGAGGAACGCCCAGCACCTCGGCGATGTCCTTATAATCCATGTCTTCAAGATCGCGCAAGATGACCGCCTCGCGCAGCTCCGGCGATACCTGCTTCAGCGCTTCCTGGATCTGCGCCCGAAGCTCCATACCCGAAACCAGCTGCTCCTGCGTTCGCCCCGTATCGGCCAGGCGGTCGAGCTTGGTCGGCCCATCTTCCTCGCCGCTCGAGCTTTCGTCCAGAGAGTCGGTCACGCGGTCCATCCGCGCCCGGCGATAGTTGTCGACCAGCATGTTGCGAGTCAGCGTCGTAAGCCATGTATTAAACCCCCCTTTGAGAGGGTCAAAACTCGCTAAATTGCGAAAAACCTTGATGAAAACGTCTTGAGTCAAGTCCTCTGCTTCGCTCGCGGACCCGATAAATCGGTAGCAAATCCCGTAAATCCGCCGGTGCTGCGTCTTCGCCAACTCTTCCCAGGCAGCTCCATCTCCAGCCACACACCGAGCCGCCAGCGCAGCCATTGCACGCTGCTCCGCGAGCACCGCGGCACGCTCCGGCGTCACTGCCGTCGAGCCGGTAGGTGGTTCAAAATCAACAGGATGCGGAGAACCTGGTTCTCCAGCCCGACGCGGCGAAGAACCACCCGGCAAGCGAACATCACGCTCCATCACAGCCGCCTGTGCTCTGCTGTTTGAATTGCGATCTGAGCCACCGGTCCACATACCGCTGCGTCCTGCTAATACTGCCGAAATGGAGGCCGTACCCATGCAAACCTATACGCAGCAATAGCGTTCGTGGTTCCCGGCCCCCGTTTGCTTACTGGATCACGCCACAGGCAATACGGTTCCCCGAGGCGCCGCTGGGATCAGTCTTCATGTCATCCGCCTTCTCGTGGACAACAATCGACGTTCCACCGTTTAGAAACAACGAGTTAGGAGCCGTCTTGTCCAGCGAAATCGACGTCACAACAAACGTCGCCGCGCCGCGATGGTTCTCCTGAACCGTTACATTCTGCGGCAGATCGCCGTTATGGTGCCCCATCGGGTTGTCATATCCATGCATCTTGCCATCGGGATTGAAGTGCCCCCCGGCCGTCTTGAAATCCGGTCCCTCGCAGGTCGGATTTTGATGAATATGCACGCCATGAGCCCCAATCGGCAGGTCCTTCAGCTCAATCTTGACCTCGACACCCTTCTTCACCTGCTTGAACGTCGCCGTCCCAACTTCCGCACCGGCACCGTTTTTGATCGACACCTTTTGGACGACCGGCTTCGCCTTCGCCTGCACTCCCACCACGACCAAACCGCAAACCGCTACCGCCAGCCATCCTGCACGCATCGCACTCTCCTTATAGAACCAAGACAACAGAAGAATACTCCACCGAACCGGGCTCCCAACCAGAAACTGCGCCCCCTCATCCCTCTGCGTCCTTTGCGTTCTTCCTTGGCGTCTTTTGCGTTCAGCTCCGCGCAGCGGGCGGAGCGCCACCGCTCCCTCAGGCAGCTGGAGTCATCTTCAACGGCTCCACTTCACGTTCCACCTTCGCACCCTCGAGTTGCTGCGCTTTACTCAGATCATGCATCGTCTGCAGATTCAGCCAGAACTGCGCCGACGTCCCAAAGCACCTCGCGAGTCGCATAGCTGTATCCGGCGTCACCGCGCGCTTCTGGTGCAGGATCGCGTGCAACCGCGGAGGTGCAACGCGCAGCCGCATCGCCAACGCATTCGCGCTCAAGCCTAGAGGAATCAGAAACTCCTCCCGAAGGATTTCTCCCGGATGTGTCGTAACGCGCTCAAAGGTCCACCCCGTTGCTGGTCGCTTGATCGTCATAGTTCGGCGCTCCCGTTCGCCGTCACTTCAGTGATAGTCCGTAATCTCAACATCGTGAGCTCCATCAGTCTTCCAGACGAAACAGATCCGGAACTGGTCGTTTATCCGAATACTGTGTTGACCCGCCCGGTCACCTTTTAGCAGTTCCAGGCGATTACCTGGAGGCTCCTTCAAATCATTCAAATCGATAGCCGCTTCGATCTGATCCAACTTCCGGAGCGCAGTGTTCGCAATATTGGCGAAGTTTCGCTGCCTCCGATCAACAAACAGATCGTGCGACGCCGCGTCCTTGAATGACTGAATCATCGCCCGCCTTATTATCTCTCGCGTAATACGCAAAACGCAACAGACGCCGCGCCTGAACATTACTGGAATCCAAATCCCCGCAATTTTGGCCCGACGAAACCTCACAGCTCGGAAATGAGTTCGCTGGCGTTCTAAAAAGAATTGAAAGATTCAGATCACAGAACGCTGACTACCGGCGATACGGAACGCTTCTAGAACGGAGCGAACCGCACACTCCAAATCAGGAGGACGCCAGATGCGATAGCAGGAAGCCTAAAAAAACGTCCAGACAAACAGCATGTTTCAACCAACCAGAGAAGCATGGCGGCAAGACCGTCACAGGAAAGACAACATTAAAATGAAGTTCAGCACAATTGGATCATTTCTCGCATGTGTATTTTTCTGCTACGCCAGTAGCGCACACGGCTTTACCACCACAATCACCTTCGACTCTTCCACATCGACTCGCGGTGACTATGTCGGTTCAGACACCGAACTTGGGTTCACTTATTCCTTTCTTTCCGGAAGCCTTTTTTACAACCACTTCGGCAACCTCGGTAACGACATGGAAGGTGAAGCTGCCAACGGAGGTGGTGTACTCGACGTCCGCACCGCTGGCGTGAAGTCGCCCTTTACCTTTGACCAGGTCGACTACGCCGCCTACGCACTTTCGAGCAGCTCAAATGTCGGCACTCAGACCCTCATCATCTACGGCCTGCTCAACTCGGTTCTGGTAGGCATCGAGCAATTCACCCTGCCCAACAGCGCTGTTTTCAATCCCTCCTACGATTGGCAAACCGAGACCGCTAACGCCCTCGCCGGCAAGAACATAGACGAACTGCAATTCGTCTTGAAGGGCCTTTCGAATGACGACATTTTCAGTTTCCAGGCCATCGATAATGTCGTTCTCGGCGATGCCGTGCCGGTCTCTCCCGTCCCCGAACCCTCGGCCCTTGGGTTGCTTGGAACCGGAGTTCTAGGTGTCGCCGCCATCGTGCGACAAAAGCTCACGCAGTCTTAGACAAACCACAAAACGGCAGTCGAAACAGGCCTCCCACCTAAGGGAGGCCTGTTTCTGCTGGCCCATCTAAGCCTATCCCTGCCGTTTATCCACCGCCGCGCCTCGTACGATAAAACTCAACCCATTCCGAAGGCGCAAAGACCCATGCACACCACCACCCCCGGAGTCCTCGAAGTCATCACGGGCCCCATGTTTTCCGGCAAGTCCGAAGAGCTGATCCGCCGCCTGAAGCGCGCCCGCATCGCCAAGCAGCGCGTGGCCTGCTACAAGCCCGACATCGACCTCCGCTATCACCGCACGGCCATTGCCTCGCACAGCTCCCAGACCCATGACGCCTCCGTCATCGCCACGGTCGAAGAGCTCCGCGAACAGCTCTTCCCCCAGCTATCGGAAGTTGAAGTGGTCGGCATCGACGAGGTGCAGTTCCTCTCGCCGGAAGTTATCCCGCTCGCGCTCGAGCTCGTCGCCCTCGGCAAGCGCGTCCTGATGGCGGGCCTCGACACTACGTTCTCGAACGAACCCTTCGGCCCCGTCCCCGCGCTTATGGCCCTCGCCGATAAGGTGACCAAGCTCTCCGCCGTATGCATGGTCTGCGGACAGAGCGCGATCCACACCCAGCGTCTTGGCCAGTCGCAGGAACTGGTTGTCGTCGGCGCCACAGGCCTTTACGAAGCCCGCTGCCGCGCCCACTTCTCCCCGCACCTCGACGAGCACGCCAGCGAACAGCTGGAGCTCTCCGCGCAAATTTAACCCACTCCGCCGCAAGCGCAGTCGAGGCCGCAACCATGCTCCTGCGCGAAAACGTCCTCTACCATCAGATTCACCCGGCCAAACTCGCGGTCGACCTCACCAGCGGTCTGCTCTCCACCTGGCTCCTCTGGGGGCACGAGTTCTGGCCCGCCATGGCCGTCGCCTGGATTCCGCCGGTTATCGTCTCGGCCATCATGCTGCGCACGCTGGACTTCTCTCCGCAGCGCAACTCGTCCTTCGGACGCTACGTAGCCTTCCACATGTCCCATACCGCGGAAGCCGTTCGCATGTCCGGCCAGATCGCGATGTGGATCGCCGCCTGGTATCACGTTGCCTGGGCCATACCCCTCGGGTTCCTCGTCGTCGTCATGGGCTGGATTTACTCCCTTCCTGCCTGGCGCAGGCAGTCTTAGTCCCGAGACGGTCGGCAGCCCGGCCGCGCGTGTTAGTCGAAGCATTGCCTTAAAAACATTTGGCGGCTGCCCAGCTTGCGTGGGATCGATTACTCTTACGAACATCCCATGCGAGCCCCGATCTGCGCACTCCTCCTGCTGGCCGCCGTTTCAGCCCACGCTGCTTCCACACCGGTGTGGGTTGAGATCCGCAGCCCCCACTTTGTCGTCCTTACCGATTCCAACGAGAAGCAGGCCCGCAAAATCGCCGGCCAGTTTGAG
>CAZZYB010000320.1:0-5292 GCA_964658125.1 uncultured Acetobacteraceae bacterium
TGGCTCTTCCTTGCCGCCATGCGCTTCCTGCACCAACCCTGGAAGCCCGCGCTCACGTGGTCCATCCTCGGTGGACTCATCGCCGTCAGCGCCTACGATCTGCTCCGCAACATCCTCCCCCTGCGCTGGCTCCAGAAAGTTTGGGTGCAGGAGCACTTATACAAAATGATGAGCGCCTACATCGCTATTACTTCGGCGTTTGCAGGAACCGTCTTCCCCAACTTCATGCCTTGGGCGCCCCTCCTCCCCAGCATCGTCGGATTTGCTGTAATCATCGGCTTCCTCCTCGCAGGCCCACGTGCTTGGCGGCGTTCCCGCCCGGAAGCCACCAGGCTCTTGTAACCAGGTAGCCCATCGAAATTCCCCCACAGAAACTATTTCCCAACCGCATTCGTAAGCGTGTATAAGAAATCGCGCCCCCAATCCGCGCTCTCGCGGACCAAAACCCAGTACCCAGGAGCACCCATGCACCTCCGCCACGCCGCCATGATCCTTGCGCTATCGACCCTCGCTGCCGCTGCTCAAACCAGAACCCCGCCGCGCACATGGGTCGACAAAGACACCGGCCACCGCGTCTGGCGCCTCACCGACGAGCCCAACTCCGGTGCCTTCTACTTCAACGTCAACGACTACACCCCCGACCACAAGACCCTCATCTACACCGCGCCCGACGGCATCCACACCCTCGACATGGCGACGAAAAAGACCAAGCTCCTCGTGCCCAACCCGCCTCGCGCGGCTACAGCAACCGGAGGCGGATTCAGGGAAGGCGGCGTCCACGCCATCATTGCCGGCAGCAAAACCAACTCTGTCTTCTACTCGCAGACCAACCCTGAAACCCACGTCACCACCCTGTATAAAGCCGACGTCTACACCGGCGCCATCACCCGTCTCACCGACCTCCCCGCGCGCATGAGCGTCGCCACCATCAACGCCGACGAGACCCTCGGCGCCGGCACCATCAACGACTCCGCCGACGCCGTCAACTTCGGCGACAAGCGCGTCACGCCCCCGGGGCTCGCCGCCGACGCCCCACACGTCCAGGCCGCCAACAAGGGTCAAATGATGGAAGAGCGCCTCGCCGCCCGCATCCCGCTCACCCTCTTCACCATCAACCTCACGACCGGCAAGCTTACGCCGCTGCTGCACTCCACCGACTGGGTCAACCATCTGCTCTTCTCACCCACCGACCCCACGCTGCTTATGTACTGCCATGAAGGTCCGTGGCAAAAAGTCGATCGCATCTGGATGATCCATACCGACGGCACTCACAACACCCTCATCCACAAGCGCACCATCGCCAACGAGATCGCCGGCCACGAGTTCTGGGGCCTTGATGGACGCACCATCTGGTACGACTGGCAGCCCATCAAGGGCCAGGACTTCTACCTCGCCGGCCTCGACCTCACCACCGGCAAAAAGACTGCCTACCACATGGACCGCAACGACTGGTCCATCCACTTCAACCTGACCAAAGACCTGGACCTCTTCTGCGGCGATGGCGGCGATCCCGGCCAGGTAGCCAAGGCACCCGACGGCGAGTGGATCGAGCTCTTTCACCCCGAACTCCTCTCCACCAAAGGCGCGCTCAACGAGCCCACCTTTTTCCAACCCGGCGTCTTCCACCCAGAGCACCTGGTCAACATGTCGCAACACAACTACAAGGCGGAGCCCAACGTCCGCTTCTCGCCCGACAAGTCGCTGGTCCTCTTCAGCAGCAACATGTTTGGCCCCAGCTACGTCTTCGCGGCGGAAGTCACCAAGGCCGTCAACCCACCCGCCGCCGAAGTCCTCTCCACCCCCGAGCTGGCCTACAGCTTCAATCCCGTAAAGCCCCCGCCGATCCATCCTCCGGCACCAGCACAGTAACCGCCGGCGCCACCACGCGGCTCCCCGCGTCCGGAATCTCGGACGTGGGGCACGCGCACCGCGCGACCGGTCTCCTCGCCAACAACGCTTGGGCGACCCGGCTCTGCGCTCAACAATTCTGAGCTCGCCGCTTCTGACTACCTCACACTCCAACCTCCGGGACAACTCCGTCATAAAATAGCCACACATGCGCGCCCTCCTCTCATTAAGTTTTCTCGCCGCAGCCCTCGCTCCACAAACCGACGCCACCCTCCCCCCGGCGACCGCTCACGTCCGCCTCATCGCCGATGGCCTCGGAACCCAGGCTTACCAGTGCACCCTCACCGGCAGCACCTTTGCGTGGGTCTACAAGGAACCCCTCTCCGACCTCTTCGACCCCAAGACGCATCAACCCGTCGGCACCCACACCGCCGGCCCCACCTGGACGTGGAACGACAGCAGCGCAATCACCGGCACCGTCCTCAAAACCGTGCCCTCGTCCGACGCCAACGCTCTCCCCTGGCTCCTGCTCGAAACCCACTCCACAGGCACGCCCGGCGCACTCGCCGACATCACTTACGTCCGCCGCTCCGACACCCAGGCCGGCACCAGCCCCACCAGTGCCTGCGACGCCGAGCACAACGGCAACACCGCCAAGGTTCCCTATAAGGCGACCTACACCTTCTACGCGAGCAATTGAACCTTCGTGTGATGGAGCCCGAAGCCGATCCCCGCTAACGTAGTACCGTGTTCTCCCCAACAACCGGTTCCCTCACCTCCACCCCAACCCGCGCCGCCGTGCAGGCGCGCCCCCGCGTCATGACCATCCAGACCGCGCTCCTCGCCGTCATCTTCCTGATGCCCGCCATCGGCTGCCTCCGTGTAGCCTGCGTCGTCGACCCCGACATCTGGTGGCACCTCGCCACCGGCGACTGGATCACCCTCCACCACGCCATTCCCCACACCGCCCTCTTCACACGCTCGCTCTCCGCGGCGCCGTGGCAGGAGTACAGCTGGCTCTTCGATCTCCTCACCTCCCGCCTCTTCCACACGTTCGGCCTGGTCGGAATCGTGGTCTACACGACGGCGATGGTCCTCGCCATCACGATCACGCTTTTCAGCCTCATTCGCGAGCTCCACCCCAACTTCTCCATCGCCGCATTGCTCACCTTCACCGCCGGCGTCGCTCTCCTGCACATCGAAACGCCACGCCCTTGGCTGTTCAGCATCCTCTTCTTAATTCTCGAGCTGCACATCCTCTTCCGAGCCCGCCGCTCCGGCAACTGGCGCGTACTGATGTGGCTTCCCCTCCTGTTTGCTCTCTGGGCGAACATCCACATCCAGTTCATCGAAGGCCTCATCGTTCTGGCCCTCGCGCTGGGCGAGTCCGCACTCCAACGCTGGCTCCCCGCGGCCACTACCCGACTCCGGGCCATGCCTCTTGCGGTTACGTTCGTCGCCTGCCTCCTCGCGATCCTCGCAAATCCCTACGGCTGGCATCTTTACCAAGCGGCCTACACCCTCTCCACTCTCGGCGGTTCGCTCGCCTCCATCAGCGAGCTACAGTCCATCCCCTTCCGCGACCTCCCCGACTTCACCGTCCTCTTCCTCACCCTAGCCGCAGTCGCAACTCTTGCTCGCCAGCGCCGTCTGCTGATCTTCGAAACCGCACTGCTCCTTTTCGCAGCCGTTGTCTCCTTCCATTCCCTCCGGGACGTCTGGGTTGTGACCGTCGCGGCAACTGCCGTCATTGCGACATGCATGCCCCAACGCTCCACTGCGCAACCGGTCTCGTGGCACGCAATGCCACTAGCCGCGTTCGCTACCATCGCGGTCTGCGCGCTCACAGCGGGCACACTCGGCATCAACAACGCACACCTCGCCGAACGCCGCGCCCAGGTTATGCCATCTGCCGCTGCCGCTTTCGTCCGAGAACACCATCTCACCGGCCCGCTGTACAACGGCTTCAATTGGGGCGGCTACCTCCTCTGGGAGCTTCAACTCCCCGACAGCATCGACGGGCGCTCCACCATCTACAACGACAAAGCTCTCGATCGATCGATCGCCTCCTGGAACGGCCAGCAAAACTGGGCCACCGACCCCCAGCTCCAATCCTCCGCCCTCATCATTGGCCCCGCGAGCGCTCCGCTCACCCAACTTCTCCGCCGGGACCCCGCCTTCCACCTCGCCTACGAAGACCAGCAAGCGGCAGTCTTCACCCACCACCCCACTCCTTAGCTCCTCGTGACCTTTACGTTCTCCGCGTCTTTCCGATTAAATCCTCTGTGTTCGTCTTTGCTTGTAGCTGCTGCGCTCCATTCGAAGTGGTATCTTTAGTGATACCATCAAGAAACGACATCAAGCCGATCCGCGGCGCAGGCGCTCTGGCAGGAGTACAAGAAACGAAAGCGAGAACAATGATGCCGCTCACAAAGAGTTTCAACGAAACCGTCAGAGCAAAATTACAGGCGAGCCCGTCCTTCCGTCGCGCTCTGCTTCGCGAAGCCGTCGGCTGCATGGTTTCCGGAGACGTGGAAACCGGCCGCTCCATCCTGCGCAAGTACATCAACGGCACCATCGGCTTTGTGCAGCTCGGGGCCGACCTGGGACGTTCGCCGAAGGTTCTCATGCGGATGTTGGGGCCAACCGGCAACCCTCAGGCGAACAGCCTCTTCCAGATCGTGTCTTATCTCCAGAAGCTCGAAGGAACCGTCCTCACAGTGATCGACAGGAAAGCCGCGTAAGCATGACGACTCCGCACCAGCAAAACTACCGCATGCCCGCCGAGTGGGCTCCGCACGCCGCCACCTGGATCGCCTGGCCCCACAACCCCGCGGACTGGCCTAACAAATTCCAGCCCATCCCCTGGGTCTATTGCGAGATCGTCCGCCACCTCTCGCAGGTCGAAGACGTCCACATCCTCGTCAACAGTGAAGCGGACGAGCGCCGTGCCACCAACATGCTCCGCCGCCAGGGCGCCAACCTCGCCCGGCTGCACTTCCACTGCTGGCGCACGGACCGAGTCTGGCTTCGCGACTCCGGGCCCATATTCATCAAGAATCCGCAAGGCGAAACCGCTCTTACCAACTGGAAGTTTAACGCCTGGGCCAAGTACCCAAACCACCTCAACGACGACCGCATACCCACCGAAGTAGCGAAGCTCTACGGCATGAAAAGTTTTGAACCCCACATCGGCGACCATCGCCTGGTCCTCGAAGGCGGCTCCATTGACACCAACGGCGCAGGCATCCTGCTCACCACCGAAGAGTGCCTCCTTTCCGAAGTCCAGCAGCGCAACCCCGGGATCTCAAAAGCGCAGCTAGAGCATGCCTTCCACGACTACCTCGGCATCGAGCAGACCCTCTGGCTAAACCGCGGCTGCGCGGGCGACGACACCCACGGCCACGTCGACGACATCACCCGCTTTGTCTCCGAAAACACAAT
>CAZZYB010000321.1:0-5292 GCA_964658125.1 uncultured Acetobacteraceae bacterium
GGTACCCCGGCACAGAAGGCGGCAACGCCGTCGCCGACCTGCTCTTCGGAGACGCCAACCCCGGCGGCAAGCTCCCCCTCACCTGGCCGCGCAGCGTCGGACAGGTGCCCATCTACTACGCCCACACCCTCAGCCAGATTCCCGACGCCCGCGATGCCATGTATTGGGACGAATCCAGCGCCCCGCTCTACCCCTTCGGCTACGGTCTCAGCTATTCCAGCGTCCCCGTCACCCACCTCCAACTCTCCTCGCCCGATCTCCACACAGGCGGCACGCTCAACGCCACCGTCGATCTCGAAAACACCGGCAAGTATGACGCCGACCAAGTCGTCCAGCTCTACACGCATCAACGCGCTGGCAGCGCCTCGCGCCCCGTCCGCGAGCTCAAGGGCTTCCTAAAAGTGCATCTCCGCGCCGGCGAAAAGCGCACCGTGACCGTGCCGTTACAAGCCGCGGACCTCCGCTACTGGAGCGCCGCGTCGCACGATTGGGTCCTCGAACCCGGCGTCTTCGATATCTGGGTCGGCGACTCCTCCACCGCCACCGAACACGCCACCTTCACACTGCGTCCCTAGCTCCAGAGGCACCCCCATGAAGCTCAAAATCGCCGCCGCGATTATCCTCCTCACCGCTCTCGCGTCACACGCCCAATACGCCCACACTCGCGGCGAAGAAGTCCTCGACGGCGCCAACCATCCGATCCTCCTCAAGGGCACAAACCTCGGCAACTGGCTCGTCCCCGAAGGCTATATGTGGCGCTTCGAAGGCGGTCCGCAGTCGCCTAAAGAAATCGAAAACTACATCACCGAACTCGTCGGTCCAACCCGCGCCGACGAGTTCTGGAAGACCTACCGCGACCGCTACGTCACTCGCGAAGACATCCAGTTCATCCACGCGCAGGGCTTCAACATGATCCGCGTCCCGCTGCACTGGAAGTTCTTCCAGACCGACGACGCCGAAGGCTTCCGCCTGCTCGACCGCGTCGTCAAGTGGAGCCACGAAGCTGGCCTCTACGTGATCCTCGACCTGCACGCGGCCGAGAGCGGACAGACCGGTACCAACATCGACGACGGCCACGGCTACCCCTGGCTCTTCCGCGACGCGCAGGCCCAGCAGCACACCGTCGATCTCTGGCGCCGCATCGCTCGCCACTATCGCAACGACACCGCCATCCTCGGCTACGACCTGCTCAACGAGCCCATCCCCAACTACCCCGGCTACGACGTTCTCCACCCCGCGCTCGAGCCGCTCTATAAGCGCATGACCGCGGCCATCCGCGAAGTCGACCGGCACCACATCATCATCCTCGGCGGCGCGGAGTGGGACGGCGACTTCTCCGTCTTCGGCCCGCCCTTCGACCCCAACACCATCTATCAACTCCACAAATACTGGATGGGCGTAAACCAGAAAACACTCGAGCCCTTCATCGCCTACCGCGACAAATATCACGTCCCGCTCTGGCTCGGCGAGTCAGGTGAAAACACCGACGAGTGGGTGGCCCGCTTCCGCACCCTGCTCGAAACCAACCGCATCGGCTGGGCGTTCTGGCCCTACAAAAAGCTCCAGGCCAAGTCAGCCCCCGTTACCATCACGCCACCCGCCAACTGGGACCAGATCGTCGCCTACGCCAAGCTCCCACGCGGAGACGGCGGCGTCAAAGAGCGCATGAAGCAGCGCCCGCCTCAACCCATCATCGACGCCGCGCTGGCCGAACTCCTCGACAACATTCAGTTCGCAAAATGCACCCCGAACTCCGGCTACATCCACGCACTGCTTCCTCAACCCGCGCCGTAAAAGTCCTTCAGCTTCGCCTGATACTGCTCGCGCGCAAGGTCGTACCCCGCCCGCCGCGCCGCATCCGGCGTAGCAAACCGCGTCGCATCCACCTTGACGCAACGATCCGCAATCTCGCCAAAGCTCTCCGGATGCCCCTTCACCCGCGCCTCCAAATACATCGCCTGAATCGCCGCACCGAGGCAACCCGCCTCTTCCTCCACCGGCACCTCCACCGTCGCTCCACTCGCATCCGCCAGCAGTTGCCGCCAGGCAGCCGACCGCGACCCACCGCCGATCACCAGCATCCGGTCCACCGGCGCGCCATTCTGAATCCGATCAAGCCCACTCAAAATCCCAAAACTCACACCCTCAATGGCCGCCCGAATCAAGTTCTCCGGCGTGAAGTTGTTCGCCGAAATCCCCGTAATTGTTCCCCGCGCATTCGGCAGATCAGGCGTCCGCTCCCCATTGAGAAAGGGAAGAAACACCAACCCACCCGCGCCCGGCTGCGTGCTCGCCAGCGCGGGTTCAATCGCCGCGACCGTCCGGCCCAGCGTCGTCAGAGTCTGTGTCACCACATTGGTCGCATTCATCGTGCAAACCAGCGGCAGCCACCCACCCGACGACGAGCAGAACGGCGCCACATTCCCCGTAGCATCGAGCACCACCGCCTCATGAAACGAGTACACAGTAGATGAAGTCCCCAGGCTCAACGTGACGACACCCTCACGCACATTCGCCGTCCCAATCGCCCCCATCATGTTGTCGCCGCCGCCCGCGGAAACCAGGCATTCTTCTTGCAACCCCAACTCCAACGCAACTTCAGCCCGCAGCGTCCCCACCGGCTCTTCCACACCGATCAGCGGCGGCAGCGCCCCATACAACTGCCCCGTCCCGCCGTCGATCGCATCCAGAATCTCCCGCGACCACTGCCTCGTTCTCACATCAAAAAACGCCGTCCCGGAAGCGTCCCCGTACTCCGCACAAATCCGTCCCGTCAGCCAGAAATTCAAATACTCATGCGGCAGCAAAATGTGCCGAATGCGCGCAAAATTCTCCGGCTCATTCTGCTTGATCCACAGCAGCTTCGAAACCGTGTACCCCGTCAGCGGCACAATCCCAAACCGCTCGAACCAAGCCTGTTTCCCGCCCAGCAGCTCCACCATCTGCTGATTCTGGGCGGCAGTCTCGGTATCGTTCCAAAGTTTCGCCGGCCGTATGACCTTCAAGCCCTCATCCAGAATCACCAGCCCATGCTGCTGCCCCGAAACCCCCAGCGCACTAACCTCGCCGCCGCGCCCCGCCGTTGCCTGCTTCACTGCAACCCGCAGCGCCTCCACCCACCACGCAGGCTCCTGCTCCCGCGCCCCACTCTCGCGCTCAATCAACTGGTGCGGAGCATACCCCCGCCCCAACGCCGTCCCAGCCTCGTCCACCAGCAGCGCCTTGGTCCCCTGCGTCCCGCAATCGATCCCCAGATACATTGCTTCTCCTAACGCAGTGCCTTACTTCGGCAGTTCCTTCGTCCCGGTGATCGCAAATTTCAGCACCGTATCCTGCGTGTCATCGGGCTGCGCGCCGCCAACAGCCACGCTATAATCGCCGGCACGCACTGCGCGCATACCATTCACATCCACCACACTCAACTGCCGCGCATCCAGCGTGAACTGCACATGCCGGCTCTCGCCCGCCTTCAAATGCACGCGCGTAAACCCTTGCAGCGCCAGCTTCGGAGCCGTGCCATCCACCGGCGGCAACAAGTACAACTCCGCCACCTCGTCCCCTTCGCGCGAGCCAACATTCTTCACATCCGCATCGACCGTCAATGTATCGCCCGCGTTCAAATTCCGCGTCGAAAGCTTCACCCCCGAATACACAAACTTCGAATAGCTCAACCCGAACCCGAACCCATAAAGCGGCTTCGTATACAGATACCGGTAGGTCCGCCCCTTCATCGAGTAGTCGTCAAACGCCGGAATCTGCGCGGTCGACGTATAGAACGTCACCGGCAGTCGCCCCGCCGGATTACTGTCGCCAGCCAGGGTCCGCGCAATCGCGTTGCCGCCTTCTTCGCCCGGATACCAGGCCTCCAGCAGCGCCGCCGCATGTTCCTTCGCCCACGTCGCCGCCACCGCACTCCCATTCATCAACACGACCACGACAGGCTTACCCGTCGCCGCCACCGCCTCCAGCATCTGCTGCTGCACCCGTGGCAGATCGATCGACGTGCGATCCCCGCCGCTGAAGCCCTCAATGTGAATCGGCATCTCTTCGCCTTCAAGCTCCGGCGTCAGTCCCACAAACGCGACCACCACATCGGCCCGCTTCGCAACCTCCACCGCCTCGGCCCGTGCAGCGTCGATATTCGGATGCCACTCCAACGTAATGCCCGCCCCAAACAGTCGAGCCTTATGCAAATACTCGATCTTCAACGCATGCGGCGCGGTGTCGGCAAAATGCACGGTGAACGGTTTCAAATCGCTCCCCCGCGACACATTCTCTTCCTTCTTATCCTCACCCGCCGCCTTGCCGTCAACCCACACCTTCACCGACTCCGCATCGTTGCACGGGTAGCAATGCGCCAGCGTAAACCCGAACGTATAGTCGCCCGCAACCGGCACCGCCAGCGCGCCGGTCCAGCGCACGCCGAACCCCTTCATGTCAGTCCCGGCCACAGGAGCAGCGGCATTCCAATCGAAGTTGATCTGCGAATCCACGCGCGTTACCACCGGGCTGCCCGCAAAATCCGCGCCGTTGAAGTAATCCGCCTTCAGCCCCTCGCGCTTGTCCCCCATGCCAGGATGCAGCACGGTCCGCGGGACCGGTACCGTCGCCCCAGTCACATACGGAGACCCCTGCGCATACAAAATCATGTCCTTGCCAAACTTCCGCTCCATGCCCTCCAGCGGCACGCTCGGCTTCGACGGCACAGCGTTATAGTTCCCCTCAATCGCGGACAGCGCCGCCGCATTCGGCCCAATCACCGCGATCGTATGCACGCTCTTCGCAAACGGCAGCACGCCATCATTCTTCAGCAGCACCATGGACTCATTCGCGAGCTTGCGCGCCTGCGCCCGGTGCTCGGCGCTGTCCAGTTCCTTCTCATCGATCTTGCTGTACGGAACCATCTCCGGCGGGTCAAACATTCCGAGCTTCATCCGCGCCGTGAAGAGTCGAATGAGGGCTTTGTCCAAGGTGCTTTCGGGAAGATAGCCTTGCTGTACTGCATCGATGTACGCCTTCTCTACGGGTTCGCCGAACCTGGACGTGAACGTAACGCACTCGTTGTCCATGCCGCGGATCACGGAGATGGCTACACCTTGTGCCTGGCTTGGGCGATAGCGATGGCTTGCGGCAATGTCCTGTACGGCGTCACAGTCCGAAACGACATACCCTTGAAAGCCCCACTTGCCGCGCAACTGATCCTGCAAAAGATACTGGTTGGCGCATGCCGGTTCACCATTGATGGCGTTGTAGGCGCACATGATCGAATCCGCCTTGCCCTCCACGATGGCG
>CAZZYB010000322.1:0-5286 GCA_964658125.1 uncultured Acetobacteraceae bacterium
AAATCCTTCCGCGCCACAATCGCATCCAGAAACCCGTGCTCCAGCAAAAACTCCGACCGCTGAAACCCCGGCGGCAGCTTCTGCCGAATCGTCTGTTCAATCACCCGCGGCCCAGCAAATCCAATCAGCGCACCAGGCTCCGCAATATTCAAATCCCCCAACATCGCAAAGCTAGCCGTAACGCCCCCGGTAGTCGGGTCCGTCATCAACGAAATATAAGGAACCTTCGCATCATCCATCCGCGCCAGCCCAGCGGAAATCTTCGCCAGCTGCATCAGCGAAGCAATCCCTTCCATCATCCGGGCCCCGCCCGAAGCCGAAACAATAATCAGCGGCCGCCGCCCCTCCAGCGCCCGATCCACAGCCCGCGCAATCGTCTCTCCCACCACCGCGCCCATCGATCCGCCGATAAACCCATACTCCATCACCGACAACACGACATCATGCGAACCCAGCTTCCCCACCGCATTGATGATCGCGTCATTCAACCCTGTCTTCTTCTGCGCCTGCTCCAACCGCCGCTTATAAGGCTTCAGGTCGACAAACGTCAGCGGATCGGTCGACCGCAAATCCAGATCGACCAACTCATACCCCGGTTCCAACAGATTCTCTATCCGAGACCGCGCGTCAAACTTGAAGTGGTAGCCACAATGCGGACACACCTGCAGATTCCCATCCAACTCCGCCTTGAACAGCACCTTGCTGCACTCCGGGCACTTCACCCACAGCCCCTCGGTCCGAACCGCATGGTCGGAAGGTGGAATGATCTGGTGGTCATCACGCTTGAACCAACTCATACCGGGGGTCTGCCTCCACCGCAAATCAAAACAAAGCGGCCTCCGATATTGTATCGAAGGCCGCTCAACCTAATCTCTACTCTCTAACTTCTAATCTCTAAGCAACCGCCCACTCCGGAGCATTTCCCAGCAGCGCCGCCGCCGAAGACCCCGCCTCGCCGTCCCACTCCGGCAGGTTGAATCCCGCCTTTGGATGCACCGAAGCATCCTCAGAACTCGAATGATGTCCGCGCAGCGCCTGCAGGATACCCTCACGGGCATCCGCACGGTCGCTGGCGGATGTAGTCGTCCAGTAAACCAGAAAGCCCTGCCCGCAAATGTTGCAACGAATGTCGCTGGCGCTATTGGAAGCTTTACAAAGGACCTGCATAGTATTCTCCTCTGCGATCCATATCGAACCGCCGGTGATCTTCTTTAGTGAGATGCATCAAGCTTAGGGTGCCCCGATGTCATCGTCCATAGCCCTTTCGTAATGTGTCTGAGCCGACATTCGATCTCGGACTATCTTGGTTTCGAGACGCTACCTACAATCATTGCATGGACATCCCACAGCCTGCCCCCCACCACCAGCACCACGAGCGGCACGCAGGCTCCGGCGAAGTCATCCGCGACATCGTCATCGGCCTCGCCGACGGCCTCACCGTCCCCTTCGCCCTTGCTGCCGGCCTCTCCGGCGCGCTCCAATCCACGCATCTCGTAGTCCTCGCCGGCCTCGCCGAAATCGCCGCCGGCTCCATCGCCATGGGCCTCGGAGGCTACCTCGCCGCCCACGGAGAAGCCGAGCACTACGCCTCCGAAAAACTCCGCGAACAACGCGAAATCGTCACCATGCCCGAAGACGAGGCCGAAGAAATCTACGAAGTCTTCACCCGCTACGGCATCTCCCGCGAAGCCGCCACTCCCGTCCTCAACGAACTCCAGAAGCGCCCCAAAGAGTACGTCGACTTCATGATGCGCTTCGAACTAGGCCTCGAAGAACCCGACCCCAACCGCGCCTGGCGCTCCGCCCTCACCATCGCCCTCTCTTACATAGTAGGCGGCGCCGTCCCCCTCGCCCCCTACATCCTCATGCCCCACTCCCCCCTCGGAGCCCTGAAAGTCTCGGTAGCCGTAACCCTCCTCGCCCTCATCATCTTCGGCGCAGTAAAAGGCAAAGCCCTCCAAACCGGCGTCCTCAAAAGCTCGATCCAAACCGCCCTAATCGGCGGCACCGCAGCAGCAGCAGCCTACGCGCTAGCCAAACTCCTAAGCGGCCACAACGTCTAGTGTCCAAAGCCAGGTCCACGACCAACCCGTCTTTTCCTTATCGCAAATCTACTCAGCGCCCACTAGCGACTGTGTCCGCGCCGAGCGCTTCGCTTTAGAAGCTTTCTTTGATCCCCGGTCGCTTTTTTCCGGCGCCAGCGTATCCAGCAGAAATTCAGCTTCCGGGAAAACTGCTTTCAACTCCAATCGTCCTCCCATGCCTTCGATGTACTGCCGCAGCGTGCTCAACAGCAAATCGGTCCGCCGCTCCATCCGCGAGATAGCCCCTTGCGGAACATCCAACCGTTCAGCCAGCGCAACCTGCGTCATCTGCCGCGCCTGCCGCAGCTTTCCAAATCCCATCCGCTCCAACTCGGCCTTGGCTTCTCGCTTTTCCAATGCGAGTTGTTCCGGCGTCGCTTTATGCTTCAAATCGCTGAATTTTGTATACATTTATTTACTCCTGCTGCGTAACCACCGCAAATGATCTGTGTAGAGCTTGTCAGCCTGCGGAATCGCGGACTCATACCATCGATCGGCTCCAGTCTTGTCTCCACCAACAAGCAGCATCGCGTCTCTTTCGGGATTGAAAGCGTAAAGCACGCGGTACGGCCGGCCTTCATGCTGGATTCGCAATTCCCGCATATGGGAATACTGCGATTGATGAATACCCGAACTATATGGAAAAACAAGCGATGGACCTGCATCTTCCAATAAGCGAATTACTCGGCGCACACTCTCTTGCTCAGGCCCATGCAAGCCTTCATACCACTCCCTGAACGTATCGGTGACGAGTATCTCGAATGCCACCAAAGTAATATATCATCAAGGTTATATCGCAATCAAACCATTTATCCTTATAAGCTGTGAGCAACCCAATCAAAATCCAGCTTCCCGACGGCTCCATCCGCGAAGTCCCCAGCGGCACCACACCCTTCGACATCGCCAACGACATCTCCCCGCGCCTCGCCGCCGCAGTCGTCGTCGCCCGCATCAAGCCCCTCACGCCAGCCGCCACCAGCGAAGGCGAAGCCGCCCTCGAAGCCTCTGAAGAGGCCATGTACTCCTCCGCCTCCTCCAGCGAAGCCCGCATCGTCGACCTCTCCACCCCGCTCACCGAAGACGTCACCCTCGAGCTCCTCAAAGAGAACGACCCCGCCGCCCTCCGCGTAGTCCGGCACTCCGCCGCGCACGTCATGGCAACCGCAATTCTCGAGCTCTTTCCCGAAACAAAACTAGGCCACGGCCCCGCCACCGACAACGGCTTCTTCTACGACGTCTACCGCGAAGTCCCCTTCACCGAATCCGACCTCGCCCAGATCGAAGCCCGCATGGCCGAAGTCGTCGCCCGCGACGAACCCTTCGTCCGCGTAGCCGAAACACGCGACCAGGCCCTCTCTGACTACAACAAAGCCGGCGAGTTCATGAAGGTCCACTTCATCGAGCGCTTCACCAAACCCGGCGAAGAAATCTCCCTCTACAAAAACGGCAACTTCACGGACTTCTGCCGCGGCCCCCACGTCCCCAGCACCGCCCGCGTCAAAGCCTTCAAACTCACATCGCTAGCCGGAGCCTACTGGCTAGGCGACGAGAAGAACCAGCAGCTCCAGCGCCTCTACGGCACAGCCTTCTTCAACTCGAAAGACCTAGACGCCCACTTCAAGCACCTCGAAGAAATCAAGGCCCGCGACCACCGCACGCTAGGCCGCCAGCTCGACCTCTTCAGCATCCAGGAAGTAGCGGGCGCCGGCCTCATCTTCTGGCACCCCAAGGGCGGCCTCATCCGCAAGATCATGGAAGACTGGATGCGCGACGAGTGCGTCCGCCGCGGCTACGACCTCGTCTACACCCCCCACATCATGCGCCGTGAGCTCTGGCGCATCAGTGGCCACGAGGACGTCTACGCCGAAAACATGTACCCACCCATGGAGCTCGACGACGCCGAGTACCGCCTCAAGCCCATGAACTGCCCCGGCCACATCCTCATCTACAAAAATTCCCCCAAGTCCTACCGCGACCTCCCCCAGCGCTACGCCGAGCTAGGAAACGTCTACCGCTACGAGCGTTCCGGAACCATGCACGGCCTGCTCCGCGTCCGCGGCTTCACCCAGGACGACGCACACATCTTCTGCACCCGCGCCCAGATCGACAGCGAGATCGAAGGCTGTCTCGACTTCGCCGAAGCCGTTCTCAAAACCTTTGGCTTCAAGGAATACCGCGTCGAGCTCTCCACCCACGCGCCCGGCAACCCCGACTTCATCGGCACCCCCGAAGAGTGGTCCCAGGCCGAAGGCGCTCTTCGCGACGTCCTCACCAGCCGCGGCCTCACCTTCCAGACCTTCCCCGGCGAAGCCGCCTTCTACGGCCCGAAGATCGACATCAAACTCGTCGACGTCCTCGGCCGCCTCTGGCAACTCAGCACAGTCCAGTTCGACTTCAAACTCCCCCAGCGCTTCGAACTCGAGTACACCGGCGAAGACGGCCAGCACCACCAACCCGTCATGGTCCACCGCGCCCTCTTCGGCTCGGTAGAACGCTTCTTCGGCGTCCTCATCGAGCACTACGCCGGCGCCTTCCCCATGTGGCTCGCCCCCGTACAAGTCGGTCTCGTCCCCATCAGCGAAAAGCATTTGGACTACGGCCAAGCAGTCAAGAAGCAACTTGAGGAGGCTGGTCTCCGAGTGGAGATCGATACCAGCAATAGCAAGATGCAAGGCAAAATTCGTGATTTTGGAATTCAGAAGGTTCCGTTCATCCTAATCATGGGTGACTTGGAAGCAGCTTCAGGCCTCGTGAGTGTTCGTACTCGCGGTAAAGGTGATGAAGGCAAGCAAAGCTTGAAAGACTTCATCGAACGCGCCCGAACACTGGTAGCCGGACACTCTATGGAACTCTAGCCCATGATCGACATGCAGCGCTTCGAAAGGGAGGGCTTCGCCATGAAGCCCTCCCTTTTCACATCCGGTGAAACCTTACACCTCATCAAGCTGATCGAATCCCATGCACCGAGCGAACCAAAGCGCGGCGGAATCCGCGACATCATGCAACGCCTCCCGGAACTTCGTGCCACCGCCGACCACCCTGCAATTCGCACCATCGTCGAGCAACTTCTAGGCCCCGACGCCTTCATAGTCCGTTCAACACTCTTCGACAAGACCGACACCGCCAACTGGAAAGTCCCATGGCACCAGGACCTCACCATCGCCGTTGATTCGCGCCGAGAGACTGAAGGCTATGGGCCATG
>CAZZYB010000323.1:0-5275 GCA_964658125.1 uncultured Acetobacteraceae bacterium
GCACCGAGTTATCGTCCACCACTAGGATGTCGTTCATTTCGTGTGCCACCGTTTGCCGCTCCGCTATTCCATGCTGCAACGTTGGATTGGTCTGGGCACGAGGCGACGGGCAACGGCTTTGTCAGTCGTTGGCGCTGCGAATTCTGCGTGCCATGAAGCTAGCGCAAGTTTCGGAAGGCCGCTCGTAACTCACCGCTGAAGAGTTCAGGCTGCTCCCATGCCGCGAAGTGACCGCCTCTGGGAACCCGATTGTAGTAAATCAATTTTGGATAGGCCTTCTCAGTCCAGCTCTTCGGTGCAGCATAGATCTCATCGGGAAAAACGCTTACGGCAGTTGGGATTGGGACACCTTTCGGCGCGAAGAAGGGGAGTTTGCTTTCCCAATAGAGACGAGCTGAAGAAACCGCCGTTTTCGTCAACCAGTAAAGTGTGATGTTATCGAGGATGTCGTCTCGGGTTAGACCTTCCGTCTTGCCGGCAAATACGCGTGCGATGAGCTGCTGGCTGCGGGCGTCATGGTCGAGCATCCAGGCGGCCAGGCCAACGGGTGAATCCTCGAGCGCGCAGAGCGTTTGCGGGCGCCCGGCCATCTCCTGCGCATAGCCAAGGCCGTGCTTGTAGAAGAAATCGAGCTGATCCCACGCTCCCTGTTCCTCCACCGAGAGACCGCTCGGCGCAGATTCACCGAACTGCAGCGCGGTCGCGATGTTGGCTGGCACAGTAGCCGGCATGTTGGTGTGTATCCCGATCAGCTCAGGTGGCGTCTGTAGAGCCATCTGCTCGGTGACCGCGTTACCCCAATCGCCACCCTGAGCTACAAATCGTGTGTATCCGAGGCGCTTCATCAACACGATCCAGGCGCTCGCAATGCGAATGGGATCCCAACCGGTAGTTGCCGGCTTTCCGGAAAATCCATGGCCGGGCAGGGAAGGAATGACTACATCGAAGGAGTCTTCCACCTTTACGCCGTGGGCGGTCGGGTCGGTGAGAGGAGCGATGATCTTCAGTTGCTCGATGATCGATCCGGGCCATCCGTGCGTGATGATAACGGGCAGTGCGTTTGGATGTTTCGAACGGACATGAATGAAATGGATGTCAACGCCGTCGACCGTGGTGACGAATTGCGGCAGAGCATTAAGTCTCGCCTCTACCTTTCGCCAGTCATACTCCTTCGCCCAATACTGCGCGAGCTTTTGCATAGTCGCGAGTTGGACACCTTGCGAGTCATCCGCTACTGTCTCGCGATCAGGCCAGCGCGTTATGGCAACACGCCGGCGTAGATCAACCAGTTCCGCCTGCGGAAAGCTGACGCGAAAGGGGCGAATGGCATCGCCGCTTGTCTCCGCGCGAGGGTCCACCGAAGGCAATTCTCCGGCAGAAGCGAAGGAGCTCATCGGAAACAAACCAACAGCGGTCACCGCCGCCGAAGCAGTAAGAAAGCTGCGACGAGTAAAGCCAGTGCCGATGTCGTTGATGTGCTGATTGACCGCGCTTTGCACTTTGTTTAGTTGCGTCATGATGTTTTCTCCTTGGCAATACTGTTCGTCGCACGCATCGGATCTGTCCGGTACGTCACAGTTGTGATCACACCAAATGAACGACGCGAAATCTATTGAACCTTGGTATTGGCCAGCACCTAGGTATAGCTCGGGCTACCAAGAGCTGCGATCCCTTACTGCTGCCTCGTCATGAATGCATGGACCAGGGATGCGATCTCATCTGCCTTCGTATCCAATGCAAAGTGACCGGCGTCAAGCACGTGAACCTCGGCACCTGGAACATCTTTGCGGTAGCGTTCCGCCTCGCCGGGATCGAATGAGAGGTCATGCTTGCCCCATAGGACCAGGAGATGCGGCTGCGTCTTTTGCATCCATGCCTGCCATTTCGGGTAGGCCTCTACATTCGTGCGGTAGTCATAGAAAAGATCACTTTGAATCTGCGCTTGGCCCGGTGAGCTAAGAAAGGAATACTCGTCTGTCCAGAGATCAGGGTCGTAGAGCTCAAAGTGTGGATCGTCTCCCACGTGGCGCGTCTTGGTGGCTGCAAGGGACAGCAAGTTATTCCGCAGTGTAGCCTCCTGAGTCGGCCGGTCCGCCCAGAAGGCTCGCCGGGTTGTCCAGTTCACCCCAAGACCTTCGTTGTGAGCGACCGCATCCTGGACGATGAGTGCTCGCACACGCTCCGGATGAGCCAACGCCATCCGAAACCCCACCGGGCCACCGTAGTCTTGCATGTAGAGCGTGTATTGAGACAGTCCGAGAGCTTCTGTAAAAGCGTTCATCACGTTGGCGATATTGTCGAAGGTGTAGTCGAAGTGTTTTGGATCGGGCCAGTCACTATGTCCGAAACCCGGGTAGTCGGGAGCAATGAGATGGTAGCGGCCTGCAATTCGCGTGAGCAGCGGCTGAAACATGCGAGAGGATGAGGGAAGACCGTGTAACAACAGGATCACGGGCGCGTCCGTAGGCCCGGCTTCTCTGTAGAAGACAGAAAGTCCGTTGGCCGTTACCGTGCGATAACAGACCTGATGTTCCATTGGCTTCTCCCTATTCTGAGCGTGAACACTTGTGGAACTGCATAGTGCCAGCGCCAGGGTCGGAATGCTTCGAAGAATGCGTTTCGTCATGTCGTACCTATCCTCACCAAGAAACTTCGTTATGAACTTCAACACGCACGGAAAGCGGTAAGCGAAGCGAGCATGATGCGCGCCCTATAGAGTCTCGATTTTGCGGCCGCCTCGGAGATGTTAAGGCGGCAGGCAACGTCCTTTACCGAGCAATTGCCTGATAGACGCATTTGAATAACTTTTCGGAACTCCAAAGGGAGTCTCTCTATCGCTTGCACGAGCTTCTCGCGCTCTTCCAGTTCTGCGTAGATTTGCTCAGGATCGGGACCCAAGTCCCTGAACTCCTCACGCGGGCCGTCATCTTCTCGTTCGGGACACGCGTCCAGTGAGGTTTCCGGACGACAGCGGCGCTTGCGCAGTATGCCCAATGCCGAGTTGATAGCGATGCGGGTCACCCATGTAGAGAAGCTTGATCGGCCTTCAAAACTGTCAAGAGCCAGGAATGCACGAAGAAAGGCGTCCTGTAGTGCGTCTTCTGCATCATGCGTGTTGTTCGTGACGCCAAGAAGCGTCCGGTACACGCGCCGCGAATAAAGATCCCACAATTCGTTGAACGCTATCGGACAACCGGATCGGGCAGCAAGGACCAGACGGTGATCCTTCGAGGGCGCAGAACGAACACGGTAAGTGGCAAAATCATCATCCAGCGGGAAGGGAATTGTCACATCGAAGCTGTGAGTACCTTGAATATCCATTTGTTCCTCCCATTAGCCGATTTGGCGTACTTCTATGTTGAAGAATTAATCCGAAATATCTGATGTCCGCATCTGCGCCGGCACGGAGCATTCACGGAGTTACCTCGAAGAGGACTTCGAGCTCGACTGGCATGCCGAGCGGGAGACTGGCGACGCCAATGACCGTTCGCACCGGCAGTCGATCGTCACCGAAGATGTCTCGGAATAGGTCCGACGCTCCATCCGCTACTTTGGGCTGCTCGAAGAAGTCCCCGTAAGCTGCGATGTAGACTCCAAGCCGCACGACGCGGACGATTCGATCCAGCGAACCCAGGTGCCGCTGGGCCGCAGCCAGGGCGTTCAAAGCCGCAGTATATACAGCATCTCTTCCAGCCTCGACGTCAAGCTCTTTCCCCACTCGGCCGGAGTATTTAGGCTTATGGTCGACAACTGGAAGCATCCCGCTGAGGAAGAGAAGATTGCCGGTCTGCACGGACTCAACGTAGGTCCCCAGAGGTGTCGGCGCAGCCGGCAGTGCAATGGCAAGGTCCCGCAGTCGGCGTTCGGCGCCATACTGCTGCACTCCCTCAGCGCCTACCATCGGCCTGAGTGCGCACCGCCGTCCACGTGCAGCACCTCCCCGGTGACATGACGAGCTTCAGTCAGATATAGAACGGCTTCGGCAATGTCCTCTGCGTCAGCGATCGTACCCAGTGGGGAAAGAGATTTCATGAACTCCCTCGGAGTTCCTTGGTGAAGAGACGTGTCGACAACGCCCGGAGCCACAGCATTAAAGCGAATATTCTCCTTGGCATACTCGCTCGCGAGGCTGAGGGTAATCGCCTCAAGCCCACCTTTCGTGATCATCGGGACTGAAGCGGTAACCCCCGCGATTGGGTTCTCGACCAGGGATGCGGTGATGGTGGTGACGCTACCGCCGGTCCCTTGTGCGAGCATCTGCTTAACCGCTCGCTGGGTAAGGAAGATGAATCCCTCAAGGTTGATGGAAGCGAATCTCCGGAAATCTTCGATGGTGTACTCCGTGAAAGGCTTGGTTGAAAAGATCCCAGCGTTGTTTACGACATGGTCGATCGATCCAAATCTGGCTATCGCTGTCTGCGCGACGTTTTCGGCCGTCGCTTCTAGACCGATGTCTCCGTCGACAATTGCAAGCTCAGGCGATGCTGCGAAGCCTGCACTTGTCGCGCTGCGTGAGGTCGCTACAACCTGGTAACCGCGACTGAGGAATCCGCGAGCAATGGCAGCGCCGATTCCTCGAGAGGCGCCCGTCACAAGCACCGTTTCTTTCTTTGGCATATAAGCTCCCGCTATATCGATAACTTCATCAAAACTCTGCCGGGACGCTTGCGGCCATCCCGGCCGATTGCCGTCGCGCGCTCAGGCCGCCTTCTGCACGGCGAGTAACTTCAAAAGCGCTTGTGCCGCAGTGGTCGACGACGCAGGGTTCTGTCCGGTGACCAGTCGCCCATCCACGATGGCGAACGGTTGCCAATTGGGAACCTTCTCGAAGTTTGCACCGAGTCGCTTGAGTTCATCTTCGACCAGAAAAGGGACAACCTTGGTCAACTGCACCTCGGCCTCTTCCTCGTTTGTGAAGCCCGTTACCCGCTTTCCCTTCACCAGTGGCGCGCCCTGATAGGTAACGTGGCGCAGCACGCCAGGGGAGTGGCACACCAACGCTATGGGCTTGCCCGAGTTGTAGAAGGACTCAAGCAGAGCGATGGAGACGGAACTTTCCGCCAGGTCCCACATGGGTCCGTGTCCACCCACGTAGAAGACGGTGTCGAAGTCCTTCGCTCTCATGTCCGCCAGCAAGGAGGTCTGAGAGAGAGCCTTTTGTGCGGATGTATCCTGCTTGAACCGAGTCATCGCAGAGGTCTGTCCTTCGGGCAGGTCGCTTTTTGGATCGATCGGCGGCTGACCGCCTTTCGGTGATGCGAGAGTGAGTTCGACT
>CAZZYB010000324.1:0-5231 GCA_964658125.1 uncultured Acetobacteraceae bacterium
GATAGAACAGATCGGTCGAATATTCAAAAAATCCCTCGAAGCGTTCTGGGGTTACGAGCAGTTCAAGCGCAAGGTCGAACCTGGCGATCCCAGGATCGAAAGCCACACGTTCGGCCGTTGAAGCTCCAAAACGGAGCGGCTCTGGCGACGAAGTCAGAACCCGGAAGTTTACCTGGAACAGCGGGTTATATCCTGCCCGCGCCGGCTTCAGGACCTCAACTAACTTCTCCAATGGCATGTACTGGTGACTATAGGCGCCCAACGCGGTCTCACGCGTGATCGCCAGCATCTCCCTGAAGGACGGGTCGCGCGGAAACACCGTCCTCAACACCAGTGTGTTTGCAAAAAAACCGATCAAGCCCTCGGTCTCAATACTCGTCCGGTTGGCGATGGGCGAGCCGATCGAAATGTCGTTCTGAGCCGAGTATTGCCTCAGCAGTATCTGCAACACAGTCAACAAAGCAATGAACGGAGTTACTTCTTCCGTGCGACACATCTCCGCCACTATCGCCGCCATCTCACGCGGAAATACGAACGGAAGCAATGCACCACGAAACGACTGAGTAGCCGGTCGCGGCATATCGGTGGGCAACCTGAGCTGCGGTGATGCACCTTCCAGTTGCTTACGCCAATAGGCTAGTTGATCCTCTAGGACCGCGCCGTTCAAGTACTCGCGCTGCCATACCGCATAGTCCGCGAACTGGATCGGAAGCGCTTCGAGACATAACTCCCGGTCTTGCAGAAAAGCGTCGTAGAAAGAAGTCAACTCGCGGAATAGAATATCCAACGACCAGCCATCCGCGACAATATGATGAACTACTACCCCAAATAAAGAACACCCGTCCTGAATCTGCACAACAATAAAGCGCACCGGAACATCTGAAGAAAGGTCAAACGGCCGGCACAACTCTTCCGCAACAACCCGCATCGCCTCCGACTCCTCGGAACAACCCTTCATATCTACGCTTCGGAGGGGCACCGAAACGCTCTCATGAATTCTTTGCCGAGGTTGTAGATCACTCAAATGGAATGTCGTTCGCAAAGATTCGTGCCGCTCAACTAAGGCATCAATGCTACGACGCAATGCTTTGAGGTTCAACTCCCCGCGCACACGACACACCAGGGGAACGTTATAGACATGTCCTCCCGGCTGCCATTGCTCAAGGAACCACAGACGCTGCTGCCCATAGGACAGAGGCAGTTCAGCCGGCCGCGTAACTTTCGATAACGGAGTTGTCGCAGAAATGTCTCCGGCGGACAGAGACGTTGCAACTGCGTGCGCGAAATGCTTCAAAGTTGGGTTATTGAATATCTGCGCAATAGGAAGTTGCGCACCAAATCGCTGGCTGACCCGCGACATCATCTGTGTAGCTAGAAGCGAGTCACCGCCTGACAGGAAGAAGTCGTCTAGTTGTCCCACCCTCTCCAAACGAAGAAGCAACGCCCATATCTCCGCAATCGCCTCTTCAAACTCCCCTTTCGGTGGAATATAGTTACGGAGTGATCCAGAGCGCCGCCAATGCTGTAAGTCCACTGCTCGCTCGATAGCAAAAACATCGGCGAGTTCTGTCGCAATACGCACCAGGACCGACACCTTCGCTATGCCTGGCCCGGCTACAACTTCAGACCCCAAGAGATGCGTCTTAGCCTCCTCATTTAAGGATCGCGGCACCTCAAGTGTCAATCTGGGGACGCCCTTCTCCGCGAGCGGCCAAGCATTCAGCCGATACAACTCGGCTCCTTGCTTATCCACTCCTGCGATACTCTCCAAAAATTCCAGAGCTGGCTTATTCTTCCCCGTAAAAACAAAACGAAGATCTACCCATTGCTTTCCGGCGCTGTGTGCCTCCGCAGCAATTCGCTCCAAGAGCGCGTGCTCCACACGTCTGCCAAGGGCGCGACAACTTAGCAGAAACGTAGTCACAACAGCAGACCGCTCCTCATAGTGATAAATAGCTGTCCCCACAAGCCCATAATCACCGAAGCGGTCCCTGACCGTCACAGTCAGACACTGGCTTGTCCCCGATTTCAAGACTTCATATACTTCTGCCTCTTGCCGACGTACCGTAGTGAAGTTGAACTGATTCGTACGCTGCGTTAGCTGTGCGACCCGAGCGACACTTGGCTCGATCAAAGGATCAATAGAAATTTCGAGTTGCAGATTCGCAATGAATTCGTCAAGACTATTACCTTCCCGCAACTGCTCCCGCTGTCTATTCTCCTTGTAGAATTCTCCCCTTCGCCTATCGACATCGGTCGAGCGGAAATGATCGAACGCCCAGACGTGTTTCAAGAGATGAGGCAGTTGTTCGGTCTTCTCCGGGACCTGCAAAGTCAGCACTTCAGGGCACTCCGCCGCTATCTCGGCACACTCCATCGGATTGTCGTCGAGAAATATGAAGCTATTAAGTCCCACTCCCAACTCATACGCCAGGGACTTTAAATTCTCCGACTTTGGTCCCCAGTTGATCCTATATCCGGTTATCTCTTCTCGCTTCAGCAGCATCCCCGGATTTCGCTCGAACACATCCCAGACGTCTTCCTCGTTGTTCTTACTACAGAGGCAAAGCAGCATCCCTTCATCGCGCTGCTTTCGCATAAACTGCTGTAGAACAGCATAAGACGAGTTAACCCTGACGCCTGATGTACCATCTTCCCCGCAAATGCCATGCCACAAGGTATTGTCACAATCCAGCACCACTACCTTGTATTGCGACTGACTCAGGCTCCAAATCCTCCGCGCCGTTATGGTCGCAAGAGCAGTGAAATAATGCCTTGTATAGGGCACATGACCTGCTTCATTCGCATACTGGTCTTCATAATCCTCTACGCGGTAGAGTTGGTCTATTTCCGCAGCTGTAATGACATGTACGGTGCTGGACTGCTCGAACTCTCCTGACAGCATTTCCTGCATGCTAGTCAAAAATTGCGTAGACTCGGGATCAGCCGCAAGTAAATGCGACGGCGGACAGCAGCACACGATAAATGTGGCCGGAATAGTTTCTACAGCGATCTTCAATGCCGATATAAACTCCTCGACATTGCGCCGAATCTCGTCTCGGGCGCTGGCTGAAAGGTTCCCTTTGGAGGACTTCCAGTCTTCAAACCGGATAAGTAAAAGGTTGTTTCCGTCCCGATTACTGCGCATCTTGCTGCCGGGATCAAGTAAACATTGAAAGACTTGGTTGTAAGGCGCGAAGTCTACTTCATAATCGAGGCCGAGCTCTCGCATCCAGAAACGCAAGACCTCTTCAATGGGTTCGGCGGTGAACGTCGCAGAGACAACAATCTTTCCAGCCCTGGCTGCCTGAGCTTGATGCGGCTCAGGGGAATGGCCTGACGTCTCGCTCTCTTCGCGCACCTTCGCTTCAGGCATTGGGGATAGTCCTTGCTCTCGATGGGTTAAGCGCCAATCCAATTCGGCGGCGCTTCGGGCTCAGCTCTGCAATAACCTTGTAGGCAGGAAGCTGCCCGGCGGGCATATCCGGATCGGCAACCAACGCATCCAGGAGATCCTCGAAGCTTTTTGGTATACGTCCCATACGCTCGTCGCTGAAGAGGTCGGTGTTATATTCCACGTACCCAGCCTGCCCAACTGCCGAAGCAACTTCGAGCGCCATGTCAAACTTGGAAATGGATGTATCGATCAGCGGCAGGAGCAGCAAATCGATTCCACGCAGATTTAATGTAGGTACTTTATCGCTTTGCAGTCGAAAATTGACCTGGGCAATAGGCATGCGGCTAAGCTCGCGCGGAAATTGCAGTATCTCCACCAACTCGTCCATAGGCATCAACTGGTGCTCTTGAGCGCCCAATACGCTTTCCCGCGCGCGTCGAACCACATCGCGGAAAGTGCTGCACGCGTCCTGCCGGGTTCTGACTACTACGGTATTGATAAAAAAACCGATCAGCCCATGGGTTTCGGGCTCGTCTCTCCCGGCGAATGGCGTGGCGACTAGGATGTCTTCCTGCCCCGTGAACGCCAGCAGAAAAACGTTGTAAGCAGCCAGCATCGTCGTATAAAGCGTGGTTCGTTCAGCGCGGCTCAACGTTTGCGCCGCACCCAGAAGTTCTGGCGGAAGCGAAAACGGAATCTTCGCACCTCTGAACCGCTGCACTGCCGGCCGTGGCTTGTCCAGAGGAATATCCAGGTAAGCCGGCGCGCCCGCCAGCTTGTCCTTCCAATACGCGATTTCCTTGTCCCGCCGAGCCCCAGAAAACGTCCGCTGTTGCCACAGCGCATAGTCCGCATACTGGATCGCCGGCTCGGCCAGAACCGGCCGTTGTCCAGCAGCGATCGCGTCGTAAATCACCCCAAGTTCGCGGAAGAACACCGCCTTCGACACACCATCCCACGCCACATGATGCGTCGTAAACGCCACAATAAAATCTTCCGTCCCAAACAGCACGACCAGCGCCCTCAACATCAGGTCGCGCGAAATATCGAATGGCTTCTTGGCGGATTCCTCCGCAAGCCGCAGAGCTTCTTCCTCGCTCTCCGCAGATACGACCTCCACGGCATCCCACTCTGAAACAAGCGTCGTCACAGGCTCGCCCGTCGCTGAAGTTCCAATCAGGGTCCGCAACACCGTGTGCCGCTCCAGCACCAGGTTGACCGCGCGCCGAAACGCCTCCAGATCAAGCTTTCCGCGCCCGCGAAACGCATTGGGAGCGTTATACGTCGCCGTTCCCGGATTGAGCTGTTCCAGATACCAGATGCGGCGCTGCGAAAACGATAGCGGAGCCGGGTCGTCAGGCTTGCGTCGCGGTATGCCTTGAACTGGCCGGGCCGCCTTCGCCGCAAGCCGCTTCTCGAGCAGCATCCGTTCTTCCCGCGTTAACCGGCCAAGCCGAGCCGCCAAATCCCCCATTACACAGAACCCCCGCATCCATACAGCACCGGAGCAGCCATTACATCCAATTGTTCAAACAGAAGTGCCCAATTTTAGCATTCCCGCATCGCGAGATGCCGGATTAGGCCCAACTCCTTGGTTATACTGACCCAAGCGGAGGGTTTGCCCGGTGGCTCAACCAATTTCGAAAATTCACGACCACTTGGAATCAGCCTCGTGAGCGCCACATCTGCGCATCTGCCACTCGGCAGCACGGCTCCCGCTCCGAATTCCACGGTCATCGGAGCTGGCGGAAGGTCGCAGCCCACCTGGCTTCCCTTCCTCGCCGTCTTCCTGCTCGTCCAGCGAGGACCGGACAGCTGGCGCGACCTCTACGGA
>CAZZYB010000325.1:0-5223 GCA_964658125.1 uncultured Acetobacteraceae bacterium
ACGAGCGCAAGCCCTGCTCGACGCCCCCGGTTGGGACCTTTCCAACGGCAAGCTCGAACGCGAGTGGACATTCCCCGATTTTGTCCAGGCCATGACCTTCGTCAACAATGTCGCGCAAATCGCAGAATCCGCCGGCCACCACCCCGACATCGACATCCGCTACAACAAGGTAAAACTCGGCCTCGTAACCCACGACGCCGGCGGCATCACCCACAAAGACGTTGAAATGGCAGCCCGTCTAGGCCGGGACCTGTGAATATCTCCGGATCGAAATCCTTGGCCCACCCCCGAAAGCAGCATTTTTTAGCCTGATTCTCGTGTGTCCACAGCGGAATACCGAATATGGAAGAAAGCATTTGCCAAATATCCCATTCGTGGTATTCTCTTTTTACGCCCACACAGAACATCGGAAGGCGGAAGTTTTGCTCAAGCGATCCTGCTTGAGAGCAAGTTGCGTCACTGGCCTCCCGGCATGAGCAAATCACCGCTCATGCCGCCTTTTTTCTTAAGGCCCTCACATTTGAAGGTTCCTGAGGATAGTTTGGCCAAGCACGACGCACCTTCGCCCCGCCTTTGGTTGCCCTCCGCGAACATCCTTCTCACCTCCCTGATCGCGCTCATCTTCCTCGTCGTCACTTTTGTGCAAGCCGACGTCAAGCTCCTCTGGGGCGACGAGTTCATCACTTACTGGATTGGCCACCAACACTCCTTCGCCGGCATCTGGCGAGCCCTCCAGTCAGGTGCGGATCCCAACCCGCCGCTGATGCACATCCTTAGTTGGTGGTCCACCAGCTTCTTCGGCGACAACTCCATCGCCATCCGCCTTCCATCCATCCTCGCCATGGGCCTCGCGCTCGCGTGCCTGTGGTTCTTCCTCAAACGACGCATCGCCCCCATCTACGCCGCCATCGGCTGTCTCGCTCTGATGACAACCCGTGGCTTCGACTATGCCTACGACGCCCGCTCCTACAGCCTCCTCATGGGCTTCCCGATGGCAGCAGTTCTGCTGTGGTCAAGGTCGGTCGAGGCTAACGGCTGGCGTCGCTTCGTCTTACTGACAGGTCTTGCGACCGCCCTCGCAGCAGGCCTTTCCAGTAACTACTACGGCGTGCTGATGTTCATCGCCATCGCAATCGGCGAGTTGCGCTTCAGCGCTGCGCACAAACGTTCTCGCCCAGGGGCATGGATAGCGATGGCCGCAGCATCGCTCCCTGTGCTGGCTTACGTGAAACTTGTGCGCCTGAACCTCAGGGAGTTTGGCCCTCATGCGTGGAATAGACCGCACCTTTCGATGATTCCGGAGGCCTACGTGGTCATCGTGGAAGGCCTGCTCTGGCTGGTGCTCGGGCTCGCGATCTACACCCTGCTGCGCTTCCGCTCCGACTCTGACATCCAGGTGCGCGACCGACCATTTCCATCGTGGGAACGCGGTCCCATCGGCGTCTTGATCCTGTACCCGGTAGGCGCGTTCGCCATGGCCTTCGGTGGATCAGCCATGGTCAGTCCCCGTTGTGCGATTGCAGTCTGCCTCGGCTTCGCGATATGGGCAGCCGCTCTTCTATCCCGCTGCGTCAACCGCCGAACAGCCATCGGAGTTGTCGCCTTTCTTTGCGTCTGGATCCTCGCTCGCCAGGCAGCTTGCGGATACGTCCTTCTGCACCAACGTCACGCTTTCCTGCTCTTCACCGACGCCGTAGAGCGCGCGGCCGCGCCGGCTGAGCCCGTCGTCGTTGGAGACTCACTCCTCGCCATGCCGCTCTACTGGTATGGTTCAACAGCCTTGCGCCAGCAGATCGTCTGTCCTATCGACTTCGACGCAATCCACCGCATCGAGTCCGACGACTCCGGGGAACAGAACCTCTGGGGCGGACGCAAGGGCGTCTTCCCTGTTCCCATTGCCGCGCCCGACGATATACTCCAAGAACACCAAGAGCGAGTCCTCGTCGCTGCCCCAAAAGGCTGGCTGGCGCATGACCTGCAATTACGCGGTTACGAACTGATCGAGCAACCCGCAAAAGTTGCATGGGATCGCCTAGGCGGAGTCTTCACGCCACTGGCCCATGAACAGACACGCATCATGATTGCCGTTCCGAAGTAATCACAGCGTTATCATGAATATTATGAAGCGACTCGTAGGGTGTCTGGCAGTAGTTCTCGTAACGGTAGCGGCCTCGGCGCAGTTCGGTGACCCCGCCCAGGACATCCCTGCCTACAACGCTGCGGCCCCAACCCACGCGCTTCCGCCGGTCCTATCAGGTACGCAACTTACCGGCATGTACTTCTCACACGCATATCAGGTGAACGCCTACAAGATGGCTGCGAAGATTCCGGCAGTCCTCCACCAGCAGCCCTGCTACTGCCGGTGCGACCGCGAGATGGGGCACAACAGCCTGCATAGCTGCTTCGAAAGCACACATGGAGCAGCGTGCGCCACCTGTATGAAAGAAGCTGTCTACGCTTATCAACAGACACAGAAACATCGCACCGCGGCGCAAATCCGCGCTGGCATCGAGCGCGGTGAGTGGATGAATATCAATCTCGAATCCGCCACGATGTGACGGTCGCGGGCATATGAAGCAACACATCCCTTCCCGCCGAAAATACCTGAAATCCAGAACAACGCCCGCCCTCTAGCCGGCCATCTCAATGCTTGACTGCGTACACGGGATCGGCTTTGAACGCCACGCTAGACCCGGCAGCCCGGAGAGTCTTCTCCGTTTGGATCTACCCATGCGAAAGCTCGTACGTTCATTCACCCTTGCGTTGGCGGTGGCATGCGGTTGGGGCTTGATCTCCGGTCTCCCGCTACATGCTCAGAGCTCGTCTCAACCTGACAACTCCGCACAGAATAAACATCAGAATCAATGCAAAACCGCCGACAACCAACCCAACGGCAAGTCTGACGTCCAGACCACCGCTCAGGTACGTAAAGCGATCATCGCTGACAAGGACCTGTCGATGTATGCACACAACGTAAAGATCATCACAAAGGGCGGCACAGTCACCCTTAAAGGACCCGTGAAATCCGACGAAGAGAAGCAGAAGGTCGTCAGCGACGCAACGTCCGTTGTGTCCGCAGACAAGGTAGTCGATCAGCTTACCGTGAAGCAGTAATCCCTCTCGCTGTCTAATCCCCCAAGGAGCTCTACCATGTCCAGCAAAAACACTGCCGTTTTCGGTATCTACGCCACACCCTCCGCCGCCGAGAATGCCGTCGATACCCTCCTCACACTTGGTTTCTCAAACTCCGACATCTCCGTGCTGCTCCCCGATGACGACAGCACCCGCGCCTTCGCGCATGAGAAGAACACCAAGGCGCCCGAAGGCACGGCGACCGGCGTCACCACTGGCGGAGTCATCGGCGGAACCTTGGGCCTTCTCGCCGGCATTGGCGCACTCGCTATTCCCGGCGTCGGCCCGCTCATAGCAGCTGGCCCCATCATGGGTGCGCTCGCCGGGCTCGGCGTTGGCGGCGCGCTAGGCGGCATCGTCGGAGCCCTCGTCGGCATGGGTATTCCCGAGTACGAAGCAAAGCGCTTTGAAGGCGCTGTGAAAAATGGCGGCACCTTGCTCTCCGTTCACTGCGAGAGCTCCGAGGAAGTCAGCCGCGCCAAAGACTGTCTAAAGGCAACCGGCGCACACGACATCGCCTCCTCGACCGAAGCCGGTTCCCAGAACGCAGCCCGTGACCGCGACCGCGACCGTGTCCTCGAAGAGGATGAAGTCACCACTCGCTAAACCGCCGTTACGCTCAACCGGATCCCCGCACCTGTGCGGGGGATTCGTCTTTGAAGACGCTACGCTGCCATTTGCATTTACCCTCGCAACTCCGCATCCTAGCATTCATGGGATGGATCGGATGGGCACTACTTTCGGCGGTCTTCGCAGCAGCTACGGCCCTGCTCGCAAAGGTCGGGATCAAAGGCATCGATTCCAACCTCGCCACCGCCATCCGCACGACGGTCGTCTTCCTCTTCGCATGGGCGATTGCGCTTAGCCTGGGACATCACCACGACATCGCAGAAATTGGCCGCAAAAGCTGGCTATTCCTTGTGCTATCCGGGTTCGCGACCGGACTGTCATGGCTCTGCTACTTCCGCGCTCTCCAGCTCGGTCCAGCCTCGAGTGTGGCTCCAATCGACAAGCTCAGCGTAGTCATCGTCATCCTTTGCGCATGGCTGTTCCTGGGAGAAGCCCTCACACCGATGAAGATAGCCGGAGGCTTGCTGATCTCCGCCGGAGCAGTCGTCCTCGCCTTCGCCTGATCCGCTAGGCCGGCAAAGGAAAGCGGAACTTTCGAACGGCCGCGATGGTCCATACGACGAACACAATCAGAAGCACCGCCTGCGAAATCTTGAATGCCGCTTCGGTCCCGGTAGGCGCCAGCACATGAAGGGCTGGAATCTTCTGGAAACTCTGCGCGATCAGCACAAAGCAGTTGAGGTACAGGGCAAGCATCGCGGTGATGACGTACGTTCTGGGCCAACCAGCCGCCAGATGCTTGCCGTAATAGGCGATGAAGGCAATCAACAGCACAATCAGCGACAGGATGCCCAAGATAACGGCCGGTGTGATTCCTTTGAACGCAAAGAAAAAGCCGGTAACGCTGGTAAGTACCGTAGTCGCTAAAAACAGGGTCGTGACTCTGCGCAGCAACTTACCTGTCAACATGCAAACGCCGACAACTAACCCGGAAGCAATCGCAATAAAACTAATCGCAACGTGAATCTGCGTAAAGAGACGAAGGTTCATACCAAGAATCATGGGGCGTTTCCTTTCAACGAGCGAGTGAGGAAGACGAAAAGTTTTAGTGCGGGTGAGGCCTCAGTGTACACGGCGCCAACGGCGTATAATCGATTTAGTTCTTTGCAGTGCCCAACGCATTGTTGGTGCCAGCTCCAAATGGGGGCGTCACGGCTTCGACGGGATTGCTTGTGGCAGAGAGGCATGCCGGGGTGTGGACACCCGTAATCGCTCACAAAAACATAAGTGCCGAACCTCAATTCGCGCTTGCTGCTTAATAATTAAGTAGCCGATCGCTTCCCCTTCGCCTACGGGGGGATACCGATCGTCGCACAGTAGGCTGGCCCAAGGAGTTCCGTCTGGACGCCAAAGGCGAGATTAATCAGGCTGGTCGGTTTCGCGTCTTCGCCCGTTCTAAGCGACGCTGACGAGACAAAGATGAACGTGGAAAAGCATGAATGCTCTCTGTTGGAAGTTTTT
>CAZZYB010000326.1:0-5178 GCA_964658125.1 uncultured Acetobacteraceae bacterium
GGGAAAGGTGTAGCGGTGGAGACCAACGCGCTCGGTGACGGTGAGCTCAGCCAGGATGCCGAGATCCTTCAGTGAGACGCTGTAATAACCGGGGCGGACGATTTCGTCGGCGTGGGAGAAGGTGGCGCGGTAGCTTTCGGGACTGTCGACCGCCGCGTGGGGGTCGAAGTGGAAGTCGTCGGTGGCCGGCATGAGGAGGAAGTCCATGAGGTCGATGCAGCCGGTGCCGCTGAGGTGGGTGTGCGAGAAGCCGAGGATGGCCTTGTCGTCATAGTGGTAGCCGGAGCAGTGGTCCCAGTCGCGGCAACCGGTGTCGGGGCCTAGCTGGACGGCTCCGAAGGGGACCGTGGCGGCGGGGAAGGTGTGGCCGTGGCCGCCGGTGCCGATGGCGATTTTCACATGCTGGGTGAGGTCGGTGGTGGGCGCGGGGATCTTTGCGAAGGCGTTCTGGGCGAGAGGGGCGAGCGAGGCGGCGGAGAGGGTTCCGAGGAAGGTTCTTCTGGAGAGCATCGGGGTCCTTTGAGGTCGAGGCTGTGCGCGGGGTTCTTTAAGGCGCTTGCCGGAGAAGTATACGGCCAGCGGCTGTAGGTTCGTGGGTGCGGGAGGCGTTCGGAGAACGACAAACTATGTCCATCCGCCATCTACGGCATAGCTCTGGTTGGTTATGCCTGAACTGTCGTCCGCGGCCAGGAAGAGGACAAGCTTGGCGACCTCTTCTGGAAGAATCATCCGCTTCAATGCCTGTCGCGATAGAATCTCGGTTTTGTAGGCTTCGGTGAACCAGAGGCGTTGCTGACGCTCGGTTTCTATTCCGCCGGGCATGACGCAGTTCACACGGATGCCGTCTTTGCCGAGTTCGTGCGCAAGAGTCCGCGTCATTCCAACGATTGCGGCTTTCGCCGTCACGTACACGGGAAGCCCTGTGGAGGGGATGCTCCAGGCGATGGAACTCATGTTGATGATGGAGCCGCGACCCAGCTTTTGCATGGCGGGGACGAGAGCCTGGGCCACGAAGAACTGCTGCTTTAGATTGACTGCCATCACGCGATCCCATGATTCCGAACTGACCTCTGCGAAGGCGTGTCGCGTGTCGTTGCCGGCATTGTTTACGAGGACGTCCACAGGACCGTGGTTTTGAAGGATTTCGACCAGCACTTTTTGCAAAGCTTCGATTTGCGTCAGATCACAAGGATAGAAAAGGGGCGCAGGTCCGGTGCCGTTGGACAGTCGGCTCACGAGAGCCCTGCCTTCCACTTCCAGCAGATCGAGGAACACAACACGAGCGTGCTGGCGCGAAAAGGCAGCGACGATCGCTTCTCCAATTCCACTGGCGCCGCCTGTCACGAGAACGAGGCGATCGCGCAAGCTAGGGTACGAAGCGGACTGCGTGGAACTCTCCATCAATCCTGCTTCCTGGACGCGGTCCCGATCTGTTGTCGCAGCAAGGTTGTTAGTGTAGCGCAGCGAGCTGGAGTTCCGACCGCGACGATGACAGATCAATCTATGGGTCGCGGTACTCGCGCTTTTTGAGGTCACGCTGGGCCTGAGGGTGACCTTGTTCGGCGGCTTTGCGCGTCCAGTGGCGGGCCTGGGTGTAGTCGGGGGTGACGCCCTGGCCGGTGGAGTAGAGGTGGGCGAGGTCGTACTGGGCGTCGGCGTGGCCTTGATCGGCGGCTTTGCGGTACCAGTGGGCGGCCTGGGCGTAGTCGCGGGGGACGCCGTGGCCGCGGTAGTAGAGAGTGGCTAGTTCCTGTTGGGCGTCGGCGTAGTTCTGGTCGGCGGCTTTGCGGTACCAGTGCGCGGCCTGGGTGTAGTCGCGGGGGACGCCTTCGCCTTTGCGGTACATGAGGCCGAGGTTGGATTGGGCCCAGGCGAGGTTGCTTTCGGCGGCGCGCGCGCACCAGTGGAAGGCTTCGGCGAAGTCTTGCGGGAGGCCTTCGCCGGTGTAGTAGCGGTAGCTGAGGTTGGCCTGGGCGTAGGGGTGGTTCTGGTCGGCGGCGCGACGGTCCCAGACGGCGGCTTCGGTGAAGTTCTGCGGGAGGCCGATGCCGTCGCCTAACATCATGGCGAGGCGGTATTGGGCTTCGGCTAGTCCGAGGTCGGCGGATTGTCGGAAGTATGTGGCGGCTTGCGTGTATTCCTGTGGGGCTCCGCGGCCGGTGTAGTGCTTGATGCCGAGGTTGAGGAGGGCTTCGGCTTGGGCGTTGGCGGCGTCTTTGCGGCCGCGGGCGAAGATGCCCGTGCGGGTGCGGGAGAGCGCGAGGCTGCTCGGCTGGTCGCGGAGTTGCGGGACGTGTTGGAGGGCGAACTTATCGGCCATGGGCGAAGATCTGGCGCTCGAGGAACTGGAGGCGGTATTGGGCGTCGGCGATGCGCTGGTTGAGGTTGGCGGCCAGTTCGGCGAGGAAGTCGCGGCCTTCGTGGTGGGCGGCTTCGTACTCTTGTTGGAACTGCGCGATTTCGCTGGTGGGGAGGATGGCCATTTCTTCGTCGATGAGAGCGATGTCGCGCTGGGCTTGCTGGATCTGGCGGTCGATGCGGGCGAGTTCGGCGGCGGTGTCTTCGTTGGGCGAGATGGTGGTTTCGTGGAAGTCGTCGAGGATGCGCTGGAGGGCTTCGACGTCTCCGCGGGCGTAGGCCTTGTTGGCGCGGGCCATGAGGCGGGTGCAGTGGTCGTGGTCGGCGGGGGTGCGGGCGAAGTCGGGGTGGATGCGCTTGGCGATGTCGCGGAAGAGGCGCTTGAGGTCGGGTGAAGGCTCGAAGTCTTCGGCTTCGCGGGCTTCGCCGAAAGCGGCTTCGTGGGTGGCGTCGGCTTGCTGGCGGGCGGCAGTGGCGCGGGCGCGGGCGGTGTCGGTGTCGTAGAGGGCTACTTCGCGCTCGGCGATGCGGGCTTCGAGTTCGTCGAGCTCGGCGTAGAGGACGCCTGCCTGGCGGAGGTAACGGCCTTCGAAGGATTTGAGGTGGGTGCGGAGGTCGGCTAGCTGCAGTTCGCGCTCGGCGAGGAGGGTGCGGGTGGTGGCGAGTTCCTCGCGGCGGAGAAGGAGGTTGGCTTCTTCTGGCGTCTGCTGGAGGATGAGGCCGGTGGGCATGGGTCCATTATATGAAGCGGTGAGTGGGCGGCGTATGATTTCGGTAACAAGGAGGACGCTGACATGGTGATTGAACTTCCAGAGAAGCTCGAGGTTGCTTTGAAGCTGAAGGCGAATGCTCGCGGACTTTCGCCTGACATCTATGTGCGCGATATTCTCGAGCGCGATCTCGGAAATCTGGAACAGAATGAATCGAGCGCGCCATTCAAAACAGGCCTGGGGATGTGGGCTAAATATGGGATCTCTTTATCGGAAGAGGAAATTGACGAGAATCGAGCTGAGATGTTCCGAAATTTTGGCGAAGAGTTTTGATCATCGCTGCCGTTGCGGACACACATGCAGCTCTTTGGTACCTCCTCGACGACAATAGGCTGTCAGCGTCGGCCAGAGACTTGATGCGAGACGCGGTGAGCACGAGACGGAAGATTGCTATCTCTTCCATCAGTCTGGCGGAATTGGTTTACCTGATCGAAAAGGGCCGTTTGCCACCGTCGTCCTATGATGAATTAACGCAGGCGCTTGTCGATCCGGAACATGTTTTTACGGAAGCCGTCTTCAACGCTGCGATTGTCAGTTCGATGCGGCAGGTGTCGCGTACCGAGGTGCCGGATATGCCGGATCGCATCGTGGCTGCGACCGCCGTCTATTTCGGGGTGCCCATCATCAGCCGTGATGGGCGAATACGCAAGGCAGGGTTGGGAACCATTTGGTAGTGCGTTGCGGAGTGTGGCGTTCAGTCTGACTCGCGACTGCCGCTGCGTTTGGGGTGGGTGGTTTCGGGGGCCATGCATTTTTCTGAGATTTCTACAGGGTTGGCCATCTTGCCGGTGGCGGCGCGGGAGAAGGCGCGGTAGAGGCGGACTACGTCTACCGGTTTGCCGGCGCGGACTTCGCGTTCTACGGCGGCGTGCATGGCGGAGAGAAGTTCGTCGCGGAGCTCGTTGAGGAGCTTGTTGATGTAGAGGTAAGGCATCCGTCGTCAAGGCTAACAGCTACTCGGTGCGGCCGGGGCGGGTCATGAGGTCGCGGATGGCTTCGCGGGGGCTCTTGTCTTCGTGGAGGATGGCGGCTACTTGTTGGGTGATGGGCATTTCTACGCCGTAGCGGGCGGCGAGGCCGAGTGCGGCGGTGGTGGTGCGGACCCCTTCGGCTACTTTGCCGTTTAGGTCTTCTAGGATGGATGCGAGCTTGCGGCCTTTGCCTAGTTCGATGCCTACGGCGCGGTTCCGGGAGAGGCCGCCGGTACAGGTGAGGACGAGGTCGCCGATGCCGGAGAGGCCGGCGAGGGTTTCTCGGCGGCCGCCGCAGGCCATGGCGAGGCGTGTCATTTCGGCCATGCCGCGGGTGATGAGAGCGGCGGCGGAGTTGCTGCCGAGGTCCAGGCCGGTGACCACTCCGGAGGCTAATGCGATGACGTTTTTGAGGGCGCCGCCCAGCTCGGTGCCGATGACGTCTTCGTTGCGGTAGACGCGGAGTGTGGGGGAGGTAAAGGCGTCCTGCGCGATTTTGCCGATGGCGTCGTCGTTGGCCGCGACGGTGAGGGCCGTGGGCATGCCGGCGGCTACTTCCTGCGCGAAGGATGGGCCGCTGAGGGTGGCGAAGGGATTGGCGACGTGCTCGGCTACGACTTGCGACATGCGCTTGAAGGTGGTGTCTTCGATGCCCTTGCTGGCGGAGAGGATGATCTGGCGGGAGGTGAGCGCGGGGGCGAGCTGGACCATGACGTTGCGGAGGTGTTGGGAGGGGACGACGCAGAGGATGATGTCGGTGGTGGCGGTGGCCCGGAGGAGGTCGGGGGTGATGCGGATGTCGGCGGGGAGGATGAAGCGAGGGAGGTAGCGGGTGTTTTCGCCGCTGTCGTTGAGCTGCTGGGCGTGGGTGGGGGAGTGGGACCAGAGGCTGAGGTCGTGTCCGCCGCGGCGGGCGAGTGAGATGGCTAGAGCGGTGCCCCAGGCGCCCGCTCCGAGGATGGCGATACGGCTCATGCTTCCTCGCTGGCGCTGAGCGAGGCCTTTTTTGCTCCGAACTTGCTTTCGGTGCCGGCCTTCAGGCGAGCGATGTTGGCCTTGTGCTTCATGATGCAGAGCAG
>CAZZYB010000327.1:0-5156 GCA_964658125.1 uncultured Acetobacteraceae bacterium
ATACGAGACATAACCTCTCGCAAGCAAGCCGAACGGGCCATCATCCAGAGTGAAAAGCTAGCCTCCGTAGGCCGCCTCGCCAGCTCCATCGCTCACGAGATCAACAACCCCTTAGAGGCCGTGACGAACCTGCTCTACATCCTGGAATCCCGGGTAGACGGAGACGAAGCGAAAGAACTGGTAGCGACCGCGCAAGCAGAACTCGCACGAGTGACTCATATAGCCACACACACGCTGCGTTTTCATAAACAGAGCAGCGCGAGAACCGCAGTCGAGGTTGGTGTGCTTGCCGATTCCGTACTCGGCTTGTACCGCGCTCGGTTGGAGAACTCCGGAATCCAGGTGATCAACCATAGTTCCGCTGCCTCGCCACTGTTGTGCTTCGAAGGTGAACTCCGGCAGGTAATGGTGAATCTTGTCTCGAACGCGTTCGATGCCATGAGAACAGGTGGTCGGCTGACGATCCGGAGCCGCGACATTACACTACGGTCGTCAGGAATGCCAGCGCTCCAAGTGACTGTCGCAGACACTGGATCGGGTATGGAAGCAGAGACTTTGGGCCGGCTGTTTGAACCATTCTTTTCCACCAAGGGGATCGGCGGTACGGGGCTCGGGTTGTGGATCAGCAGGGATCTCGTCAAAAAGAACAGCGGCACCATCAGCATTCGTAGCTCGAAGAGAACGGACCGACATGGAACTGTCGTAATGATGGTGTTCCCCCATCTGCCCGATGTGAGCGCCTAGGGAACTTCGAACGGGGAACGTGGCGGTAGGCTGGCGTGATGGCTCTCATCTGCCAGCGAGGACGGTTACCGAACCCGTCGAAGACTGCACGGAGGGGTCGTTCGCAACTCTACCCGGGGTTACTCAAAAGGATTTGCTTTGCTGTGATTTCAGCGCGAATGCGGTCAGCCACAGTGTTGTGGATCATACCCAACCCACACCCTATCCAAGAACGCTCGTTCTCTTCTAGGTCATGCTGAAGGATGCCAATCTGAAGCTTCGTTCGGACCTTCTGGTTGACTTCATCGTTGTCCAAGAGCTTGACCGAAGCGTAGACTCTCGCTTCAACTACTTGCGTCTGCACATCGGTAAGGACGCGTCTGGGTCCAGGGTTCGGTTTAAACTGCATGCGGTATCATCCCCCAGGTGCAGTCTACAGTCTGTACTTCAGACGACGCACTGATACACTCGGCCTCACGCCAATCGCCATGAGAGCAGGGAGGTTATGAATCGCGTCCTCGGAGCAATTTGATATTTGTCGTCCTCCGACCAGAGATATCATCATGCCTGATGCGTCCTACTCGTTCGCCCATCACACAAATGCAGACGGATCGACCCGACTCTATCTGCAAACCAGCTTCGCCACAATTGGGATCGCAGAAGCTGCTGAATATCTTTTTCCAGTGGGAACATTCCACCTTCGGATCTCTCAAACGCAGGCACAAGCCCGCCTCTCGCAGATAGCGTACGGCCTCATTCACGGTGGAGAGATTACATGTTCCAAGCGCGGTTGCGAGGCACTGATCGCAAAACTTGACCAACCGTTGAACTGTAGGAAATGAGAACCTCGTCTAAGAATTGAGGACGGTTTGATTCGCCGACCCCGTAGAGGCGTCATCTGCTGGGTAAACTAAGCAGATGACGAGGATGGTACACCGTCAAGCCCAAACCGCATGCAACGCAGCTTCTTTCTCCACGATCCGTCGCCGGATGCTGTCGGCTACGGTGTTTGGAATGCCGTCAAACTTGTACATCGTCCACGATGATTCACTCTCTGCAAGGGTTTGCTTCAACATGCCGATCTGAAATGAAATGGTCTGCTTTCGGTTGATTTCTTCTAGAGAGTCCATGATGTGATGATATGCCTAAGCGCCAGTGTCGCGGCTTTGATGGGCGATGTTTTACTAACATGCATTACTCTGGTGCGGCTTTTGGTCGAGGCGAAAAAGTGATCCACCCGGGCTAGAGAGGGGCCGAGAATCCGTTCTGTAGACATGATGTCGTTACACGACAGATGTTAGGTTAGTGGCGGCCACACCCGTGACCAATTGGTGCAGGCACTACGATCGTGGAGCCTTAGCGGCGTGCCTACGCTGGTAAGCGATCTCCTGTACCAGCGTTAGGCGCTGCGGAGGGTAGCACCCCGCCTCTTTCATCTTCCTAAGTTCGTACCCGTTCCAGGGCCAGCCGTGGCCTCTGGCGATTAAGTGGTGACGCTCTCGGCTACTCAGGTGCAGGTTGCCCCCGCCGACGCCCCAGCGCTTGATGTTGCGATAGTGCTGGTCGAGGTCGAGCCCGGAGATGTGCCCCCAGTTGAGGATCTTCACAACCTCTTCGGGAGAGTCGCAGAGGAGCCAAGGGCCGATATGAGCACCGGTCCCCACATCGAAGAAAGTCACGCTCCAATCGCTCTGCATGACGTCGCAAATAATCCTGTGCGTCCCCGGCGCCGCGATATGCTCACCCATCGGCGAAGGATAGCCGGGCGGCCTGTGGATGTTCATTTGGGCGTTCGTCAAATCCGGTGATCCAACTGTTCCTTATGTATGCTGGTGGGTCCACAAGGAGCACTACCCAATGACATGCCTGCGTACGGAGTGGTCCCGACGCTAATTTTCCGGCATAGCTTTATGGCACCAGTGAGTACAGAACACCGCTTCGTCATCTGAGATCGCAGCAGGGATAAATCCGGGTATGCTGCGGGATCGAAGCTGCTCACCGCTGGCGATCCCTTTGCATTCCGCGCAACCACCGAAGATATTGCAGAACTCCTCCGTGAACACGTATATTTCTTCCGCTGGCTCAGGCGTCCACTCAAGGTCTTCGAGGTCATACTTCGGGCCGGCGTCAGCCATTACTCTCTGGGTCCTTTTCTCTGATGACCGTTCGCGGATCCTTGTCATCACGTATCGCAATGAATTTGATGTGGCGTACGTGGTCGGCGTTTGTCCACTCCAGAAACTCGAAGGCCGCGACGAGCTCCGGACGAATCCATACGCATTCCTTCATCTTCTCGGCGGTGAGACCTTGACCCCATCTATCGGCGCCAGTCTGAGGAAGGTTGACGAAGGGGCATCGATCGATGCGACGGCTCTCCAACTCCGGAAACAGAGTGCGGCGACTTGCAGGGACGAAACCAGCACGCACGCGGGCGACGTAGACGAGCTGCGGGGGCTGCGAAACGTACTGTCGTCGGCTCGGGGGAAGTGCCTTACGTTGGGTCGGGGTAAGTGGCGGCGCGGGCCGGTAGTAGCCGACAATCACCGCGTCGAAGCCGTTGCTGCTCCGCGTGTAGCCTCCGATGACGAACTCCTGGCCAACGTTGAGGCGCATCTTCACCCATGCGCCGGAGCGCTTGCCGGGCTGGTACGACCGGTCGAGCCTCTTCGCCACCACGCCCTCACCCTGAAGTCTTCGCACCGCCTCAACGAACGCTTCGGCGGGACCGGGAAAGTTGGCACATAGTTGGGCATGGGTAGCCGGCAGGAAAGCCACGTTGAGGTGGGAAATGCGATCGCGCAAGGGAAGGGAAGTCACGTCAACCCCCGCATCGATAATGATATCGAAGGCGTAGAAGACGACAGGCGTGTGAAGGTCGGCACCCTGCAATGCGTTGAAGCTGGGCCGGCCGTCACCGTCAAAGGCGACAATCTCACCGTCGATCACTGTGTGATGGGACATGGCTTCGTTCAGGGCATGGACGGCAATGGGGTAACGCTTCGTGAGGTCCAGGCCGTTGCGCGAGAGAATCCGTACCTCACCATCATCCCGGATGGCTTGGGCGCGGTAGCCGTCTAGTTTGAGTTCGTAGACCCATTCCGGCCCGTCCGGGAGCTTCTTCACCATTAAGCATTCCATCGGCTCCGTAAACTTCAGCGGAGGCGCAGGACCGGCTTTGCGGGCGCGTGGCATGAATCCTTAGGATGCACGCCCGCGCCCTTTGCCAATGCTATTTGCCGATCGCCGCGCGGATTTTCGCTACACTCTTGCCGTGTTCCTTCACGAGTTTGCGCAACCCCGCCGCATCGGTGCCGAGCGCCTTGGACCAATAACGGATCTCATACGTTTCGCTGAGGTTGATCGTCTTGCGGTCTGCAAATGTTTTCTTTGGGTCATCAGCCATTGGTGGTTCTCCTATGTGGCGACCATGCGCCTGAGTAGTTTTGATGTAAGAGCCGTGAGGAAGAGAAGGAATCTCCGATGATTCACCAGGTCGGTGCGGATCGAGGTTGAATCTCGGCGTACAGTCATTCCCGTGGGCACCCGTACTACCGATTTACTCTGCAAGCGGATGGGCAGATGAACCGGGAGATTTGCATCCCTTGCCAAACTGGCAAGATGCAAGATAGAAGGCGGGCGACCGAGATCCATGGGACCAAGCCGTCTCCTGCTTGACCCTAAGTGTTACGGCGGCGGGTGGAGGTGCTCATCTACGGTCTGTTGCAGTAGCGAGCCCGTGGGGAAGGTCGAATGCCCCGGTTAGTGAGGCCGACAGTCAAGCATGCGGGTGATGTTGGGGTGTTCGAGACTGGCCAGGATGTGCTGTTCGCGTCGGAATCTCTCCATGAACTCCGGGCCGGCCGCATGGGGGGCAAGCACCCCTTCGACGCTGTTTCCATGCTGTTCTGAGGGAAGGCAGTTCCGTGCTGCGTGTCCCAACGGTTCTCACAAATTCGACAACGATCTTGTGCTGCTGACGGGTGGCGTGGAGCTCTCTACGCTCCGATCCCCTCCCGCCCATCGGCGGCGGTATCGAGACCAGGAACCACCTTCCGAGACGATCCGCGGCGTTAGGGGCATGGGTTAACTTTTTTTTTTGTTGTTCGCCCAATCCAGAACCATCTGCTCAGCGTTTACATGCCATCAGGTTGCAAAAGGCTCGACATTGCACCGCCATTCGGGTGGCAAGGCCCAGTCTCACATAAACGCGTCACTAAACGAGTTTGGAGAGGGAAACCATCGTGGATAATCTGGAGTTTTTCTACAACAAAGGCGTCAAAGCCGCTTCAAGACGCAACTTCCTTGCGGGATCTGGAGCGCTCGGAGCAGCTTCCTTAGTTACGGGCTGCATGGGCGCCATGGGGACTGCCGGGACGAACGGGACCAATGGCACTAACGGAACCAATGGAACCAACGGGACGAACGGCACCAAC
>CAZZYB010000328.1:0-5149 GCA_964658125.1 uncultured Acetobacteraceae bacterium
TTGCTGTGTGATGTTGAGGAGGCCGTATGCGAGCGCCTCTATGCGGCGGGCAGGATTGATTACGAGGCGGGGTATGCGTTGCACGGATTGCCGGGCCGCGAGCCGGAGGAGACGCTTGCCTGCTTTGGGCTGTATCGGGAGCCGCTTCGATTTGATCACTGGACTGGCTTGAGTAACGGAGGGGCGCTTCCAGAGGCATCCGGGCGCGTGAGTTACAGGCCTGCGGTGTCGCAGCCTGCGCTACAGATTGATCGCGCCACTTATGATGCGAAGTTTGCAGAAGTTCAGAGGCTGCTGGCGGCGGGCGACACGTATCAGGTGAATCTGACGTCGCGGGTTGAAGCTGAGCGGCGTGGGTCGGCGCTTGAACTGTACGAGAGTTTGATTGCGCTTCAACCTGTCGACTTTGCGGCGATCCTTCATTTCGACGACAGACTGGCGCTTTCATTTTCGCCGGAGCTGTTCTTTCGTATGGACGGCGGAAGCCGCATTGTGACGCGTCCGATGAAGGGGACGGCGCCGCGGGGATCGCGTGCCGAGGAAGACGATCGGCAGCGGGAATGGCTGGCGCAGGACGAGAAGAACCGCGCTGAGCACGTGATGATCGTCGACCTGCTGCGCAACGACCTGGGACGGATATGTGAACCGGGTTCGGTGCGAGCGGAGAATCTCTTCCGGGTCGAGACTTATCCGACGCTTTTCCAGATGACTTCGAACGTTTCCGGGAATCTTTTGGCAGAGTCGCGTTTCGGCGATGTGATTCGCGCGTTGTTTCCGAGCGGGTCCGTGACTGGAGCGCCGAAGCGACGGACCATGGAGATTATCCGCGACCTTGAAGAGCAGCCGCGCGGCGTCTACACGGGCGCGATAGGCTTTGTTGGACCGGGTGGCGTTGCGTGTTTCAGCGTGCCCATTCGCACGCTTGACGTGTGCGAGGAACGCGTCCGCATGGGGGTTGGAGGCGGTATCGTTGCGGATTCTACCGCGGAAACGGAGTATGACGAATGCCTGCTGAAGGCTGCGTTTTTATCTGAGGCGGCCCGGACGCCGAAGCTCATTGAAACTTTGCTGTGGAGCGATGGTTTTGAGCTGCTGGACCTTCATATGGCGCGGCTGGGTGCTTCGGCGCGGGAGCTGGGCTATGGCTTTGATGCTGCGTCCATTGTGAGAGAGTTCGACAGGGTAGCAGAAGGTCTGAAGGGAGACACCCGCGTTCGTTTGCTGCTGTCTGCTGACGGGGCCGTAGAGATTGCATGCAGTCCGGTTGTGGGGCCGCGGTCCAATCTGCGTGTACGGGTTGCGGCTCGCCGGCTGCTTTCCACGGATATCTGGCAACGCCATAAGACGACTCGGCGGATGCTCTATGACCGCGAGCTTTCGCGGGCGCGTGCGGACGGATTTGACGAAGTCCTGTTTCTGAATGAAGACGATGAAGTGGTGGAGGGCGCCATCAGCAATTTGTTTGTTGAGATGGATGGCTGCCTCTATACACCTCCGCTGAGCGCGGGAGCGTTGCCGGGCGTGTTTCGCAGGCATCTGCTGGAGACTCATCCCCAGATGGTCGAAAGAACGGTGCGGGCGGAGGATCTTGGTGGGGCTCAGGCGATCTATCTGGGCAACGCGGTTCGAGGATTACGATCGATCGGCAGTCTCCACTTCGAGTGAGCGGGCCGTGCTGCGCGAGGTCGAGGGCATGTCGTCACTGGTGAGGTGCTCTTCTACGTGCTGCAGATGACGGCGCATGGCGCGGCGAGCTTCTACAGGGTTGCGCTCGGCAATGGCAGCGAAGATGGCTTCGTGGTCGACGAGAGCCTCCGCCTGGTGTCCGTCGAGGCCGGCGCGCTGGCTGAGACGGTGATACATGGGTGCGAAGATTCCGGCCCAGAGGCCGTCGACGATGCTGGCGAGGACGCTGTTCTTGGCGGACTCCGCGATGGTTACGTGGAACTGGCGGTCACACACTTGCGCGTTTTGTTTCGCAGCGACCAGCTTGCGGTTCTGCTGTAACGTCTTCTCGATTTTGGTGAGGTCGGTGGTGGAAGCGTGCAGCGCGGCGTCGGCGGCGATCTCGCCTTCGATGAGGATGCGGGCGCGCAGGAGTTCGAAAGGGCCGGGGCCGGAATCGAGTACGAGCGCCATGGGATTGACGGCTTCGCGGACGTAGGCGCCGGAGCCGCTGCGGATTTCGAGTTCGCCTGCGATCTCGAGTGCGACCATGGCTTCTCGGATGGTGGGGCGACTGACGCCGCAGGCCTTGGCCAGATCGATCTCACCTGGGAGCCTGGCGCCGGCGGTAAGACCGTGTTCGGCGATGTAGCGCGAGATGCGCGTTGCGACTTCCTGATATCTGCGATGCGTAGCCATGAACCTCTTTCACCCGATCCAGGGAAATTCCGGACGGCGCACATGCTTCATACACAACCGCCGCACTGAGATGCTGTGACGGACGCATGACGAGCTGATTGCGGGAAACCCTTCCCAAGTACATTACACCTAACAAAGGGCTTACGTTTTGATTTTTGCTTGGGCACGGGATGCGAAGATCGCATCCAATTTCGTGGCTGGCGGTTACCGTTCACATTGACCGTGCCATGTGCGTAATGCTCTAATTCGCCAGTTCGACAGACATATAATTTTCTTAGCTTTTCGCACAATCCGCAGCACGCTCTCTGCGTTCGGCGACTCGCTGAGAAATTGCTGCACAACGCAGGACCATTTTCAGGAGGAACGCCTTTCATGTTTTTCGGCGCACTAGCCGCACTGTCGCTCAGCTTTCAGTACCCTTCAACAACCGGACCCGCCGCAGTGTCTTCCAACGACGCCCTTTGGCTGTGGATAGCCCTCGGAGTGGGTGCGCTTGCACTTGTGGCTGCCGGCCTGCTGGCAAAAGCCGTACTCGCGGGCGATACCGGCACTCCTGAAATGAGAGTAATTTCGGACGCAATCCGCGAAGGTGCGGAAGCTTTTCTGGCGCGCCAATACCGGACTATCGGCATCCTTGCTGCTGTGCTTGCCGTCGTGGTCTTCCTGGGCTATTACATGTCCCCGCGAACGCAGGATCTTGCGGTCAAGACCGTTATCAGTTTCCTGGTTGGGGCGATCTGTTCTGGACTGGCCGGGTTCACTGGCATGTATGTTTCGATCCGCGCGAATATCCGCACAGCTTCAGCCGCACGCACGTCGCTGAACAAGGCATTGCAGGCAGCGCTGCGGGGTGGAGCTGTTACCGGGCTTGTGGTCGTCGCACTGTCGTTGATGGGTGTGGCAATTCTGTTCCTCGCCTTCGGCGGACTCGGTGACCACCCTGAGAAGATTCCGTACCAGCTTGTCGGGTTCGGCTTTGGAGCTTCGCTGGTTGCGCTGTTTGCGCAGTTGGGTGGTGGAATTTATACCAAGGCTGCTGACGTTGGCGCGGACCTGGTGGGCAAGGTCGAAGCTGGAATTCCGGAAGACGATCCCCGCAATCCTGCTGTGATTGCTGATCTTGTCGGCGACAATGTGGGCGACTGCGCTGGCCGTGGAGCCGATATTTTCGAGTCGACGGCTGCTGAGAACGTCGGCGCCATGATCCTTGGCGCGGCGCTGTATCCCGTCTTCGGAATCAAGGGTATTTTGTTTCCGCTGATTGTTCATGCGATCAACCTTGTCGCGTCGCTGATTGGCGTCGCGGTGGTGAAGTGCCGTGAAGATGAAGACCCGATGCATGCGCTCAACCGCGGTTTCTACGTGACGTCGGTGCTGGCGCTGGCTGGGTTCGCGGCGGCGGTTTACTCGATGCTTTCGGGGGTTAACGGCAACGTCGTGCATCCTGAGTGGCTGCTGGGTTGCGGCGTCATCGGGCTGGTCACGGCATTCCTCTTTGTGTGGATCACGGAGTACTACACGGAGAGCCGCTACCGCCCTGTGCAGTCGATTGCCGAGGCTTCGCTCACCGGTCCAGCGACGAACATCATCAGTGGACTGGCTGTCGGTATGGAGACGCCTGCGCTGCCGGTGCTGGTCATTTCTGCGGCGCTGCTGCTGAGCTACTACTTTGGCGTGAAGGGGCTCGCGGATATCGCGGGCATTTCGAACTACGCCAAGGGAATCTATGGCACGGCCATTGCCACTATGGGCATGCTGTCGTGCGCTGCCTACATTCTGGCGATGGATACGTTCGGGCCGATCACGGATAACGCCGGCGGCATCATCGAAATGTCGAACCAGGACGAAAGTGTTCGGGCGAAGACGGACAAGCTGGATTCGGCTGGAAACACTACGAAGGCGCTGACCAAGGGATATGCGATCGGGTCGGCTTCTCTGGCTGCGTTCCTGCTCTTTTCGGCATACCTCGAGGAGATCAAAACGATTGTTACGGCGAAGATTGTTGCGGCTGGACCTTGCCTACAGTCGGGCACCGGGCTTGTGGGCGGCTGCATGCCGCGGGGTTGGTCGTTCACCAATATCAATCTGGCGGAGATTCCGGTGTTTGTCGGCGCGCTGCTCGGCGCGATGCTGACCTACCTGTTCTCTTCGCTGGCGATCAAGGCTGTCGGGCGTACGGCGCAGATGGTGGTCAAGGATGTTCGCGACCAGTTCCGCGAGAATCCGGGCATCATGCTTGGAACGTCGAAGCCCGACTACGCACGGTGTGTGAGCATCGTGACCGGCGCGGCGCTGAAGGAGATGGTGCTTCCCGGCATCCTTGCCGTCGGTCTGCCGGTCGCTGTGGGTCTCCTCTTCCGCAACTTCAGTTCGTCCTATGGGAGCGGTTCTGAAGGCTTGGCGGGGATGCCGAACCTGACTGTGCCGACCATCAATGGCATCGCAGTGAACCTCGGTGGAGCTTCCGCGGTGGCTGGATTGCTGATGGTTGGAACGATCTCGGGCGTGCTGCTGGCGATGCTGATGAACAACGGTGGCGGCGCGTGGGATAACGCCAAAAAGTGGATCGAGACGGGCCAGTACGGCGGCAAGAAGTCGGACGCGCATAAAGCTGCGGTCGTCGGCGACACGGTGGGCGACCCGTTCAAGGATACGGCGGGACCCTCGCTACACGTGCTGATCAAGCTGCTGGCGACGATCACGCTGGTGCTGGCGCCGCTTTTCCTCTAACGCTTTGAATGGATGCGACGGCCGGGCTCATGGAGTCCGGCCGTTTTGCGTGGAG
>CAZZYB010000329.1:0-5148 GCA_964658125.1 uncultured Acetobacteraceae bacterium
ATGCCTACTGCTCGTGGTAGTTGCGCATGAGTCCGCCGTCGATGACGTAGGTGGAGCCGGTGATGTAATCGGCTTCATCGGAGGCAAGGTAGGCGACCAGTCCGGCCACTTCTTCCGACGTACCCATGCGGCCCAGCGGGATGTTGCGGAGAAGTGGATCGAGTTTGGCGGGGTCCTTCATCATTTCAGTGTTGATGGGGGTGGCGATGGCTCCGGGAGCGACGTTGTTGACCGTAATGCCGAGCGGGCCGAGCTCTACGGCGAGGTTGCGCATCAGCATGCGCATGCCGCCTTTAGAGGCGCAATAAGTGCTGAAGTGGGGGAAGACCATGTCCTCGTGCACGGAGGAGATGTTGATGATGCGGCCGGGCTTTTTGGCCTCGCGGAGTTTGCGGACGAAGGCTTGCGTGAGGAAGAACGGGCCTTTGAGGTTTACGGCGAAGACCGCGTCGTAGTCAGCTTCGGGCGTGTCCCAGAAGTCGGAGCCCTTCTCGATGCCGGCGTTGTTGACGAGGATGTCGCAGCCGCCGAGTTGCTGCCAGGTCTGGTCGATGAGGTTTTGAATCTCCGTCATCTTTGAGACGTCGGCCTGGACGGTGATGCCTTTGCCGCCGGCAGACTGAATTTGTTTGAGGGTGTCCTCTGCGGCTTCGGGATCGCCGCGGTAGTCGATGACTACGGTGGCGCCCTCGGCCGCGAGGCGGATTGCGATGGCCTGGCCGATTCCGGAGGATGACCCGGTGATGATGGCGACTTTTCCTTGAAGATGGGGCATCGGCAATCCTTTCAGGCTATTTCTTTTTTGAGGCTGACTTTTTCGCTGGCGACTTCTTCGCGGCTTTCTTACTTGCAGGTTTCTTTGCAGGCGCCTTCTCGCTCTGCTCTTCGACTTTCTCATGCACGAGCTTCTTGGCTCGTTCGAGAGTCTGCTTGCGTTCTCCGGACAGGTTCTTGCCGCCGCGGTTCTCGTAGAAGTTCAGCATCCGCATGGCCTGGCCGGGGCCGTCGGGCGAAACGTCTTTCTTGAGCATGCCTGCGGCGATTTCTTTGGCGCCTTTTTTGAAGAGGCCGGGGCCGGGCTTGGTGGAATCGGTTGTGACTTTCGCAGACCAGCGTTTGGATGGGGGTGTGGCGGACTTCTTTGCTGCTGATTTCTTTGCTGCCTTTTTGGTTGCCATGACGTGTCTCCCTGCTGAGGTGTGATGCGAAGTTCGCGCAACAGGGTTTAGCGGCGCGCGCGGAAGAAGTTGGTCAGGAGAGTGCTGCATTCGTCTCCGCAGATACCTTCGACGACTTCGACGCGGTGGTTGAGCGCGGGATGATTCATGACGGAGAGGACTGAACCGCAGGCTCCTGCTTTAGGATCGCGGGTGGCGAAGACGAGGCGGGCGACGCGGGCGTGAAGGATGGCTCCGGCACACATGGCGCAGGGTTCGAGCGTGCAGTAGAGGGTGCAGCCGGTGAGGCGATAGTTCGAGAGCGCGCGACCGGCTTCGCGGAGGGCGACGATTTCGGCGTGGGCTGTGGGGTCGTTAGTGCGGAGGACCTGGTTGTTGCCGCGGGCGATGATTTCGAGTGTTGGCGAGACGACGATGGCGCCGACGGGTACTTCACCTGCGGCTTCGGCGTCGTGGGCTTCGGCGATGGCGAGGCGCATGAAGTCGAGGTCGGTGTCGGCGATCGTCATCGTTCTTGAGGGTATCGCAGCGCGGGTGTTGTATAAAGACTCGCAGGAGGATTCGACGATGACGACAGTTCTGGTGTTGACGTTTCTGATCGGCGTGGTTGCGGGGCTGCGGGCGATGATGCCGCTGGCGGTGGTGGCATGGGGCGCGCGGCTGAACGTCTGGGTGCTGATGGGATCGCACCTTGCGTGGATGGGAAACGCGATTATGCCGTGGGTTTTCAGCGTGCTTGCGCTGGCGGAGTTGGTGAACGACAAGCGGGCGTCTACGCCTAGCCGCAAGGTTCCGCCGCAGTTTATTGTGCGGGTGCTGACGGGTGCGCTGGCGGGTGCGGTGATTGGAGCGGCGAGGGAGTCGCTGGTGATTGGGCTCGTCGCGGGTGCGGTTGGCGCGGTGGCTGGAACGCTGGGCGGAGCATGGGCTCGCGGTAAGCTGGCGTCTGCATTTGGCAATGACCTGCCGGCGGCACTGTTGGAGGACGTCGTGGCGCTTGGACTGGGAATCGCGGTGGTGTCGCAGGTTTGATGGCTAACGTGGATGCAAGCTTTGACGCGGTGATTGTAGGTGCGGGACAGGCTGGGCCTTCGTTGGCTGGAAAGCTGACGGAGGCGGGATGGACTGTCGCGTTTGTGGAGCGCAAGCTGTTTGGTGGGACGTGCGTGAATGCCGGATGCACGCCGACGAAGACGCTGATTGCGAACGCTCATGCGGCACACATCGCGCGGCGCGGGAAGGACTTTGGCGTCGTGATTGAAGGCGGCGTGAAGTTCGATATGCAGGTTTCGAAGGCTCGCAAGGATGCGGTGGTGGCTGCTTCACGGGACGGGCTTGAGAAGTGGCTGCGCGGGATGAAGGGCTGCACCGTGTTCCACGAGGCTGGGAAGTTTGAAGGGCCGGGGCTGATGCGGGTTGGCGAGAAGCTGATCTCGGCGAAGAAGTTTTTTCTGAACGTCGGGGCCAGGCCTTCAATTCCGGCTTCGCTGGGTGCCGATAAAGTGACGCATCTGACGAGTACAACCATCCTCGACCTTGACGTCATTCCGGAGCGGTTGCTGGTTGTGGGTGGAAGCTACATCGGGCTGGAATTTGCGCAGATGTATCGGCGGTTTGGGACGCCGGTGACGGTGATCGAGCGTGGGCCGCGGCTAATTGCGCATGAGGATGAGGAATTCTCGAAAGCTGTGCAGGAGGTGCTCGAAGCTGAGGGGATTGAGTTCCGGCTGGATGCCGAGTGCATCAAGCTGCAGCAGAATGGCAAAGGCGTCCAGGTGCATCTGGAGTGCAAGGATGGCGATCCCAGCTTGTCGGGTTCGCATGTGCTGCTGGCGATCGGACGTGAGCCGAATACGGATGATCTTGGACTGGAGACGATTGGGATTGCGGTCGATAAGCACGGCTACATTCCCGTCGACGAAGAGTTGAAGACGTCGGCGGATGGCGTATGGGCGCTGGGCGATTGCAATGGTCGCGGCGGGTTTACGCATACTTCGTACAACGACTTCGAGATTGTGGCGGCGAACCTCTTGACCGACGAACGACGCAAGGTGAGCGACCGGATCGAGTGCCATGGGTTGTTTGTCGATCCTCCGCTGGCGCATGTCGGGATGACTGAGGCCGAGGTGCGGAAGACCGGAAGGCCTGCGCTGGTGGGCATGCGGCCCATGACTAAGGTCGGCCGCGCGACCGAGAAGGGCGAGACGTTTGGGATGATGAAAGTGCTGGTTGATGCGGAGTCGCGGAAGATCTTAGGGTCGACGATTTTGGGGGTCGGTGGGGATGAAGCGATTCATTCGATCATCGCGGCGATGTATGCGGGGCAGACGGCGGATTTCATGACCCACTCGGTTTACATTCATCCGACGGTGGCGGAGCTGATACCCACGGTGTTTGGGGAGTTGAAGCCGCTGGTGTAAGACCGGTGCCTAATTAGGCAGGAATACCTCTTCAAGAGCGAGGCAATCCATTCCAATGCCACGAAGGTATGCGGCAAGGCGTGAGTCCTGCGTGAGTACCAACATCTCCTTCGCGCCTCGATCGATAGATGCATCCGTGAGGCCGAAAAGCCGAAAACTGTCCTGGCTTACGAGCTCCGTTGCCGGGTCGCGTATCTCGTCGAAGTTCCGAATTGCAGCGGCGAACGAGACGCTCCATCCATCCTTCAAGTACTCCGGCAGGGAGTTGGCCATGCTGTTGACTTCGGTCAGCACGTGAGGAGTGGATGTTACTTTGCTGAAAAGGCGCGTCAGCGCAACAAGATTGTCGAAGTCGATTTTCGTGAAGATAGACGTTCGCTTGAACGTCTCGATGCGTTCCCGCTGGAAGTGTCCGACCAGCAGAAGGAGCAGCAGGTTCGAGTCGAGGAAAATCGGTTTCCCTAGGTATTTTGACAAGATACTTTCGCTGAATGTCACGCAGCCGCGTTCCGCACGGCAACAAGAGAACCGTCAGCCGATTCGATCTCGACGGTTTTGGCGACTCGGCGGAAGCTCGAGATCGTTCCGAGCAGGGAATTAGATTTCACTGAGACGGTAGGTGTTGCGCTGAAGACGAAGCGCCAGCGTGTTCCGCTCGGTGGCGCCTCAAGCTCTTCAAGTTGAAGAGTGTCATTCTTCAACTCGGGCATGACCTCAACGAGGTACTCTTTGGCTTTCGTTGCGGCTTCAGGGATCGTCATTGTGCGCCTCAATTGAATTATGACATCGGGCAGGCAATTGCTGCATGGCGCAGCGTAGTGCCCTGAGGCCGAGCGTAAAGTGTGCGCCGCGGCGCGGCCCGGCGCTGAAGCACTACGAACCGCGGACTTGCGGTGTGGCTTCGGGTCCGAAGAAGCGGGCTATCTGGTTGGCTAGCGCGTCGAGCGCGGGTTGACGGCTCAAAAGTTCGTCGCCACTAACGTTAAAGCTGACTGCCCAGATTCTTTTTAGGATTGGCATGAGGCGGACTGGGACTAGTTCTTTCGTCGCGAAGTGCTGGATGGCTTTGAAGAGTTCTTCGGCTTCGGTGTCGTACTCGTCGGCGGGGGCGCCGTTGGCGATGAAGCCTTCAATGTCGGCGTCGCGCGTTAGTTCTTTAATGGAGGCGAGGTCAGGTGGCGGTGGCCATGCGGCGGTCATGCGGGCTCCTGTTGGGTCATGCAGTGGAGGGCGCCGAGGCCCCAGATGAAGTCGGTGCAATGGATGCCGGTGATGGTGCGGTCGGGGAAGCAAGCTGCGATGGCATTGAGGGCGATGCGATCGTTGGGGTCGTTGAAGGTGGGGACGAGCACCAGCCCGTTCGCGATGTAGAAGTTCGCGTAGCTGGCGGGGAGGCGCTGGCCTTCGAAGGTCACCGGCGCCGGCATGGGGAGGGGGAGGATTTCGAAGGGCTCGCCGTCCAGGTTGCGGGCGGCGTGGAGGCGTTCGAGGTTCTCGGCTAGTGGGAGATGGTTCTCGTCCGCGGTGTTCGGTTCCACGGCGGTGAGGAT
>CAZZYB010000330.1:0-5138 GCA_964658125.1 uncultured Acetobacteraceae bacterium
GCGGAGGTCGCGAAGCTGCTGGCAATCAAAGCCTCTCTCAGCGGTCTCACAACATCCACCGCTGCCTCCGCATCTCCGGCGGCTCCGAAGACCGGTCGCCGCGGCCGTCCCAAGGGAAGCAAGAATGCTACAAAGGCTGCCGCGCCTGCGAAGGCTGCCAAGGCTGCAAAAACCACCAAGCGTAAGCTGAGCCCCGAAGGCCGTAAGCGCATCGCCGAAGCGATGAAGCGCCGTTGGGCCGAGCGTCGCAAAGAAGCCGGCAAATAGCTTTTACACTCCATAAGAAAGGGCCGCCGCGGCGGCCCTTTCTTATGCTTCCATCCACATCGCCAGCATCACCTCACGGCGATCACTTCACGAATGTTGTCCTTACCCAGAAAAAATCTCACGCTCGCATACCCCTTTAGAAACTTCTCGATCTGCCGGGTCTGGTAACTCGCCTGAAAAGCAAAGAATCCAGAGGCGAGCAGCAACAACTGTTCACTATCCGTGAGCTGATAACGCGCAAAGGGCGTCTGCGGACTCGGGGCCGTACCCTGGAAAAATGCCAGTAGCCGGCCACTCGGACGAAGCACTTCATGCAGCTTCTCGAACAGCGCAGGGACCAGTTCCGGCGGAAGATAATCCGCCGTATCCCACACCAGCACCACATCAAAATCGCGCCCCGAAAAATTCAGGTTGGCTTCCACAAACCCCGCCACATCGAACTTCGGCGCCGCGCCCTCTTCCAGCGACCTGCGCCACTCCGGACGAGCAGCCTCCTGCACCACGTTTGCCATGTAGACGCTGTGGCCCATCCCGGTCAGGTAGTTGATGTTGTGCGAAGAGGTCGCGCCAAAATCCAGCACGCGCAAGGATTCATTCGTCTTCAGGTACGCCAGAATGTCCCGCCATCCACTCGAATTCCGTGGCGGCCGGTCGGCGATCTTCGCGCTGCTCGCTTTTTGATCCCTGCTGAAAAGCCCCACTCGTCACTCCTCGCGCTTCTCTTCAGGCTTTCGTTCCCGCGAATAAAGGCGCAGACGGATTGCCGTTTTCCGGCACCGCTTTGCCTGCCACAAATGTCGCAACGGCCGCCGCCCCAGAACGCGCAACCACGGCAGCCCCAGCCTTTTCCGGCAGTGGCTCTTGTGCGCGCGTCGGGTCAATTTGTCCACGGAACATGGCGTTCTCTTCCATCACTAACGAGCCTGCAAATACGTTGCCGGATACAACCGAGCTGCTGCGTAATTCGGCACGTCCGGTAGCACGAATATCTCCCTCTAGCTGCCCCAGGACAACAACTTCCTTAGCCACAACATTTCCGCGGACCCGGCCATCGCGCCCAATCACGAGCCGTACTCCAGGAAGCCGGATCGTCCCGATAACCTCGCCTTCCAATACCAGGTCTTCGCTGCCCGAAAGCTCGCCGGTGATTCTTACGGACTTGCCGATCAGCGTTGTTCCCTCTGCTGCATTCATGGTCTTCAGTCTCCCTGCCTCTACAAAGTAATTTTATGCAGCTAGGCGGAACTATACGCAAGCCGCCATTGCAAGACAAACCATCACCGCGTGCCCAACAACAAACACACACGCGCGTCTAAAGCTATAGTGGGTCTGTCGGTGTTCACAACCTCCAAACTCGGCTGCGGGCTGCGTCGTTCCCTTGCAGCTATTCTTCCCGCGCTCTACTGCTGCGCCGGAGCACAGACACCACCGCGCGTCGCCGACCTCGGCACATCCACGCCCCTCAGTTGGGCCGAAGCCGCCACCGCGAATGAGCAGCGCATCATCGACGACGACGGAAATTTTCCGCTTCGCTATCGCATGCGCAAAGTGGACGCAAAGAATGACACGACGCGCGAAATCATCGAAAGCCGCCAGGGAACAGTCGCGCGACTCGTCCAGCGCAACGGCCAACCCATCACAGCGGCCGAAGATGCCGCCGAACGCGAACGCCTGAAGGGCCTACTCAGTTCCCCCGCCGATTTCATCAGACACCACAAACGCGACAGCGCAGCGCGCAATTACTCTCTGCAACTCGTCCGCGAGATGCCTCGCGCCATGATCTACACCTACACACCCGGCCAGCCGCAACTCCCCAATTTTTTCGACTCCCAGGTAGTCCTCGATTTCACGCCCGATCCCCGCTACCATCCGCCGTCGATGGTCGCTGAGGCACTCACCGGCCTCGAGGGCCGCGTCTGGGTCGACCGCAAATCGAAGCACGTCCTGCGCATCGAAGGCCGCGTCCTCAAGGCCGTCGACTTCGGCTGGGGCGTGCTGGCGCGCGTCTATCCCGGCGGCACGGTCGAATTCGAACAGGCCAATGCGGGCGGCGACCGTTGGACCTACGCCCACCTGCGCGAGGACGTCACCATTCGCGAAATGATGGTGAAGACTGTCCGCCAGCGCGCCTCAATGGATGCCGCCGACTTCCAGATCCTGCCCGCGCCGGTCGACTACCAGGAAGCGATCCGCCTCCTCCTCGCCATGCCAATTCCGCTGCGCTGATCCCTCACCTACACCACGATCGAAGCACCCTTGCGCAGCGTCTGCTTGCGAACGGAGAGTTCCTCAATCCGTTCCGTCAATACCTCGAACCCGCGGCCCGGCGCAGTAGGAACCACAATCTCGCCTTTCGAACTAACCGTAACTTCGGGCTCAATAATGTCTTCGGTCCAATAACGCTTCGACGCCGATACATCACCCGGCAGTGAAAAATTCGGCAGCGACGACAGCGCAATATTATGCGCGCGCCCGATACCCGTCTCCAGCATTCCACCGCACCACACCGGCACCCCCGCTTTGGCCGCAACATCATGCACAGCGATAGCCTCAGTAAATCCACCCACGCGCCCCACCTTGATATTGATGATCCGTCCGCTGCCAAGCTCCAGGGCAGCCTGCGCATCGCGACGATTGCGTATGCACTCGTCCAGACAAATCGCTGTCTTGATGCGCTTCTGCAACTCCGCATGAAAATAAAAATCGTCGTACCACATAGGCTGCTCGATCATCAGCAGGTTAAACCGGTCCCACGTCGCAATACGGTCCGCGTCATCAAGCTTGTAAGCCGAGTTAGCATCGCAGCTCAGCGTGATATCCGGCCAGCGCTCGCGCACTTCCGCAAAGATCGCCTCATCCCATCCGGGCTTGCACTTCAGCTTGATGCGCTGATACCCCGCCGAAACTTCGGTATCAATCTTCTCCATCAACTTCGCCGGCGTAGGTTGAATCCCAATCGACACACCACACGGAATCACCTCGCGCGTTCCACCCAGCAGCTTCGATAGCGACACACCCTGCCGCATCGCATCAAGCTCCCACACCGCATTCTCAATCGCAGCCTTAGCCATACGATGCCCGCGCACCTGTTCGAACAGCGCCGGACAATCGCGCCCCGAGTCCAACTCCACATCTAGCAGCCGCGGGGCAAGCTCCGTCTCCGTGATGTGCCAGGCCGTGTCCACCATTTCGTCCGAAAAGTAAGGATGCTCTCCCGCAACGCATTCGCCCCACGCCGAAAGCCCTTCCGACACAACCTCCACAAGCAGAATCCGCCGTCCAGTAGTAACCCCAAAGCTCGTCTCGAAAGGATGCGCCAACGGCATATTCACTTCGCGCATGTGGATCGCTTCAATCTTCATATTCCTCACTTTCTAACTTTGCACCCTCAGCCGAACAAGCGACGAGACCCATGTGTTTCGCCATCGCTAATACTCGAACCCTTCGTCCCACTTACCCAGCAGGAAACGCCCATCGCCCTCAGGCATCCGCTCGTAGCCAATCACCGCGAGCCCGCGCGCAAACGCCGACTCCAGCGCCGCAGCGTTCGCAGCCTGAAGTTCGCGGGCCCTGCCGCGATTCTCATCCGACGCTTTCCACGCAGAAATTTCCGCCGGCACATCCACGTGCTCCGTCACGTGAATCACCGGCGCCTCACCGGCCAGCACGCGCGTAACGCGGTCCGACTTCAACCACCACTCCGCATAAATCCGATCCGTCGGCAAACCACCATGCAGAGGCGAAGCCGAAGGCCCATAAAAATTGCGCTCATATCGTCGCGAGATCGCACCCAGCCTCGCAAAATTCAGGTGCGAGTTCTTGATCTCCAGCGGATCGAACGTCCATTCCATCAACTCAAAGCCACGCCCTATCGCATCATCCCGCTGCGCCAGCTTCAACCGCCGCCCCACACCCGCATTCTGCCAGTCCGGCAGCACAGCCAGATGATGCGAATGCAAATAAGCATGCCCATTCCGGACTCCCGGCAAAGACATCGCATACCCCACCAGCGTCTCTCCATCAAACGCGCCCAGCACCTGTCCGCCAATATGCGAAGCCAGCAGAAAAACCTTCTGCGTCATCATCGCGGAAAGGTCGTAAGACCACACCGCATTCTGCAGCTCCACGCAGCGGTCGAATTGATCCAGTTCAGTCAGCGCCTCGATACGAATCACCGGGCCGCTCGTTGCAGAGACGCTCAAACCTTTGCTCCTCCTGAAATCTTCACCTCAGCCCACAGTGCCTCAAGCTCATCCGCCGAAAGCCGCTCCAACCCCTCACGTCCACCAGCGGACCGCTCCATCGCCACAAACCGGCTCCGAAACTTCGCGTTACTCTTCCGCAACGCCGACTCCGCATCCACATTCAAATGCCTCGCCAGGTTCATCGCCGTGAACATCAAATCCCCAAACTCTTCTTCCACATTCTCTCGATGCTTCGCTTCCACTTCCACCATCAATTCAGCGATCTCTTCATCCATCTTCGCAAAAAGTCCAGAGCTATCCGGCCAGTCAAACCCCACCTTCGCCGCCTTCGATCCCAGCTTGTACGCTTCCATCGTCGCCGGCATCGTCCGCGGAACCTCATCCAGCATCGACTCGGCCGCAGGCTTGGCTGCCTTCTCTTCCCGCTTGATCTCCTCCCAATTCTTCAGCACCGCATCGGGAGTGGCCGCCACCGTATCCGCAAAAATATGCGGATGCCGCCGCACCAGCTTCGCATTCAAATTCTCCGCCACATCCCGCAGATCGAAGTACCCCGCCTCCGCCGCCATCTGCGAATAAAACAAAACCTGCAACAACAAATCCCCCAACTCATCCTTCAAATCCGGCCAGGCCCGCCGCTCAATCGCATCGAAGACCTCATACGTC
>CAZZYB010000331.1:0-5099 GCA_964658125.1 uncultured Acetobacteraceae bacterium
TACACTACTGACCATGGCCAAAGCAGCGATCATCTCCAAGCCGCAGAAGCCGGAGCTGGAACACGTGTTGCCGGAGCTGACTGCCTGGCTGCGTGCGCGGCGGTTCGAGTACATTCTCGACCCTGAGAGTGCGAGCTATCTCGGTGTGGACGATGCAATCGAGCGCGCGTTTATGCCGGAGCATGAGCCGGACCTGGTGGTGATGCTCGGGGGCGATGGGACACTGCTGGCCGCAGCGCGAGCGTTTGCGTTTACCGATACACCGATTCTTGCGGTGAACCTCGGGTCGCTGGGTTTCTTGACCGAGACGCCACTGGCGGATATGTACGAGGCGCTTGAAGCGTGGATGTCCGGCGTGGCGATTGTCGAGGCACGCAATCTGATGCACGCGGAGTTGCACCGCGATGGCAAGCCGTTTCGGGTGTGGGAAGCGCTGAACGATGTGGTCGCGGCCAAGGGTGCGATTGCGCGTATGGGCGAGTTTGGGATTGAGCTGGATGGACAGTTTGTGGCGCGGTTTCGAGCGGATGGCGTGATCGTGTCGACGCCTACGGGATCGACGGCTTATAACCTGGCGGCGGATGGGCCGATCCTGATGCCGAATGTGGATGCGATGGTGCTTACGGCGATCTGTCCGCACCTGCTGACGATTCGGCCGATCGTGGTGCCGGGGCGGGCGGAGGTTTGCGTTTCGGTTGACTCCGTGCCGCACGAGACTTATCTGACTGTCGATGGGCAGGAGGCGGTGGAGCTGCTGCTGGGGGATCGGATCCATTGCCGGCGGTCGGAGCATAGCGTGCATTTGCTGCGGCTGCATCCGAATGGGCTTTTTAATGTGCTGCGGTCGAAGTTGAGCTGGGGTGAGCGGTAGGACGGATCTAAATTGCCCAGGGATTCACGACATCGAGACCAAGCGGCTCGAAGTGTTTCGCGTTCCGGGTGACCACTGCAAGGTCGTGTTCGATGGCGGTCGCGGCAATCAAGCCGTCCACAACGGTGAGCGCGAAACCGTTCTGTTTGGCGGCGGCGGCGAGGTGTCCCCAACGTTCTGCGATCGGTTGTGTCACCGGCAGAATGCGCCCCGCGAACCAGGGACGTACATCTTCATCAAGCCAGTTCTGGAGGATGGTGCGCTTCTGACTTGCGGGAAGGCCGGAGATGCCTTTGCATATTTCACCGATTGTCAAGACGCTCATGAATATGTCTGCGCGGTCGGCGGTTGTGAGGAACTTTTGTACGCGTTCGTCGGGTCGTTCGTAAGTCAGCTCGGAGGGAACGTTGGTGTCGACCAGATACCGTTTCACAGATCGATATCCCTGCCGGTATCTGGGTCCCGTTCAAAGTCGATGTTGAAACCTCGGACGGGGGCGAAAAGCTCCACCATGTTTCTTGCACCGGATGCTGTGTGCGCGGCTGGGGCGGCGTGCGCTGCTTCTTCGAGCAGGTTGACCGTGTAAACGCCCATATCGAGCCCATGTTCGGCGGCCTGCCGGGCGAGTCGCTCTTTAGTTTCGGGCTTGATCTCAAGAGTAATGGTCATGGCTGCCTCCGCCTCCATTATGCTCCTTAGCGGCCGAGGTTCACTACGACTGTCTTAACCGGATGGCAGAAGACTTTGCCGTGGCTTAGCGCGATTTTCCGTTGGGCGAGGGCGGCCATTTCGGGGTCGTGGGTGACCATGACGATGGTGTGGCCGGCCGCGTGGAGCTGGCGGAGGATGTCGGCTACGATTTTCTGGTTGGCGGCGTCGAGGTTGCCGGTGGGTTCGTCGGCTAACAGAATGGGTGGGTCGTTGATGAGGGCTCGGGCTATGCAGACGCGCTGCTGCTCACCGCCGGAGAGTTCGCTGGGGAGGTGGTCGGCGCGGGGACCGAGACCTACGCGGTCTAGCGCGGCGCGTGCGTCTGCGGCGTTGGTCATGGAGTGGAAGTACTGCGCGAGCATTACGTTCTCAAGCGCTGATAGATAAGGTATTAAGTGGAACTGCTGGAAGACGAATCCGATTTTGTCGGCGCGAAAGCGGTCGAGCTCGGTGGAGGACATGGCGTGGACTTCTTCGCCGTCGATGGTGAGCTTGCCGGAGGTGGGGGTGTCGAGGCAGCCGAGGAGGTTGACGAGGGTGGATTTGCCGGAGCCGGAGGGCCCGGTTATGGCGACCCACTCGCCTGCTGCGATGGTGAAGCTGGCGTCGTCGAGGGCTCGGACGACGCCGGAGCGGGAGGTGTACTCGCGGCTGACGCCGACCAACTGGATAACCGGGGCGTCGTGTTCGAGCATCGCTTCGGCGTGCTGGCGCTGGGCTTCGGAGACCATCTTCATTGCAGAACCTTAGAAGCAGGGATTAGGGGTTAGAGATTAGGGATTAGGAAAGACGGCTGAGGACAATCTTATTCGCCTTTGAGGAGCGCTGCTGGTTGGAGCTTGCGGAGGATGCGCGCTGGGAATAGGGCGGCGGCTGTGGCGATTGCGAGGTTCAGGAGGAGGACGGGGGGGAGCATCGCGATGCGCGGGAGAGTGGCGGTGCCGAAGTTCCATTGGCCGATGGCCCATGCGAGAGCCGAGCCGAGGATGTAGCCGAGCAGGACTCCGGCGGTGGCGATGACTAACGCTTCTAGGAGGAAGTGTCCGAGGAGCTGGATTTGTGAGGCGCCGAGGGCTTTCATGAGGGCGAAGTCTCTGCGGCGTTCGAGGACGCTGGCGGAGAGCGTGGCGAGGACGCTGACCGCTACCGTGAGGGCGATCAGGAGCATGGCGCCGTACATGAGGGCGTGGGTGCGGTCGACTATGCGGGACTCGCCGGCTACGAGGGCGCGGACGGGTTCGATGTGGGTGTTGGGGAGGGCGGATTGGAGGGCTTTGAGGGCGGTGTTGATGCGCTGCTCGCCGCCGGGAATTTGCATTTCGAGGACGGTGGGTTGGACGCCGGTCCAGTCGGTGAGGGTTTTGAGGGGGATGTAGATGCGGGAGTCTTCGTCGCCGCCGGTGGAGAGGCGGCCTGCGCCGTGGAGGGTGATGGGCTCGCCAACGTAGGTGAGGGTGACGGCGGTTTCGTTGAGGACGAAGCTGGCGGCGCGCTGGCCGAGGAGGGCGTCGGTGGGGTTGGTGGGCCAGTGGTCTAGCTTCCACCAGCTGTCTAGTCTGCGCATGGCGGTGAAGTCTACGCCGGCGATTACGATGGGGGTGCCGCGGTCCGTGGCGGCTACGGCGTAGGCTATGGGCGCGATGGTGGCGTCCGGAACGGCGGTGCGGGCGCGTTGGATGTCGTCGGCGGTGAAGGCGCCGGTGGCGACTACGTTGGCGCCGAAGCTGCGGAATTCGTGGTGGAGCTTGGAGTCGAGGTCGGCGTAGAGGGTTAGAAGGGCCGTAGCGACTAGCGCGGAGACGGTGAGGGCGGCGAGCGCGGAGAAGCTGCGGGCTCGGCGGTGCTTGAGGGAGCGGAGGAGCATGAGGCCGAGGGTGATGCCGGTGCGGCCGCGGTCTACGAGGTTGGTTTTGGGTTGGGTGGGGCTCAAGCGTTCGACCTCAGGACGGCGGAGGGGTCCATGCGGAGCGCGCCGCGGATGGAGGCCGTGCTGCCGGCGATGGCCACAAGTAGTGCCAAACAAAGGACTACGGGGAGGAGGACGGGGTTGAAGGCGTGGGTCAGGGATTTGGTGTCGTTGAAGATTTTTGCGGAGAGTGTGGCGGCCAGGAGGGAGCCGAGGGCGTAGCCGCCGCCGCCGCCGATTAGGGCGAGGAGGCCGGCTTCGGCGTAGAAGAGGGAGGCTATGCGGCCTTTGCTGGCGCCTAGGGAGCGCATGAGGCCGATGTCTGCGCGGCGTTCGAGGACGGCTGTGGCCATTGCGGCGCTGACGGCTACGGCGGCGGCGAGCAGGGCGGCGGCGGCGATGAGCCACATGAGGCCGCTGATGCGTTCGAGGATTGTGCCTTCAGATTGTTCGACTTGGCGGACTTGTTCGGCTGCGGAGCCGGGGATGGCTTCGCGGATCTGGTAGGCGATGGAGTTGGCGTAGGGGCGGCAGTACCAGAGGTCGTGCTGCTTGGGGGAGAGCTTGTCGGGGTCGAGACGGGCGAAAGCGTCTTCGGGGCGGGTGCGGGCGGAGATTTCTACGCGGGAGACGGCGTCGGGTTTTGCGGTGAGGATTTGGGCGGCTGAGAGGGGGAGGAGGAGCTGATTTTCTACCTTGCTGTCGCCTGTGACGATCCCGGTTACTGTAAAAACGTATGCTTTTGGAGCGATTTTCTCCGCGTTTGAAGCGGTATTTGAGGGGTTTGTGTCGACGGTGTCTCCGACCTTGAGGTGGAGGGCGCTGGCGAGGGTTGAGCCGATGACGGTGTCGGAGTGTTGGGTCGTGTCTTCGTTTTCGGCTGGCCAGGTTCCGGTGAGGTGCCAAGTGGGGTTGAGTTGGACCGCTCCGGTGATGAGGGCGGGACCTCCGCTGCTGGAGAGCGAGTGCGAGAACCAGAGGCCGACGGCGTCGACGGGTTTGCCATTTATGGAGAGGGTGAGGGGGAGCTCCGGGCTGATGCCGGTGATGTTGTTTGCCCAGAAGATGCCGCGGAGTTTGGCGAGGTCGCTTTCGTGTAGGTAGGCGTTGCCAGTGGCTGGTTTGAGGGTTTGGTCGCCGACTTTTACGTCGAGGGTGTCGGCCTTTGGGTAGACGATGATGTTGGCACCGTAGACGGCTAGTTCTTTGTGGATGCGGTCGCCGATGGTTGTGGCGAGAGCCAGCATGGCGGTGACCGCGGTTACGCCGAGGAGGATGGCGAGGCCGGCGAGGATTTTGCGGCGGCGTTGGCGGACGAAGGATTCGAGGAGGAGGCGGAAGAACATCTCAGGCGGCCTCGGGGGTTTTAGGTCGGGCCTTCAGCCCTCTGGGGCTTTGGATGGGCCGTACCTGGGGCGTTGCCCCAGGCTGGGATAGGGCGGGCCGTTGGCCCTTGGTTTGGTGGTGGGGGCCGAAGGTTTCGTTGCGAACCTGATTTTGCGCGAAGCGCGTGGATGGACCGGGCGTCCGGTAGGAGTTTTGTGGTTGAACGGTTCGTGCGGGAGTGGTGGTGCGGGCGGTGTGGCAGGTCCTTCGGCTTCGCTCAGGATG
>CAZZYB010000332.1:0-5097 GCA_964658125.1 uncultured Acetobacteraceae bacterium
CCGGTGGAGAGCGAGATGTCGCGGCGGGTGGTGTCATTGGTGCGGGCGGCTTCTGTGCCTTCGTCGGTGCGCGTGCGGATGAGGTAGCCTTCGCGGACGAGGGCGTCTATTTCGGCTTTGCTGCCGAAGTTCTGTTCGATGAAAGCCGCGTCGGGGTTGCCGGCTACACCGTTGATGAAGAGGAGACGGCCGTGGAGGGATGGGTGGCCGTCGGCGTAGACCGGGCCCGCTTTGATGCCGTCGAGTAGGAACACTACACGGCCGCGGGCCTTTGCGAGGGTGGGCCAGTGGCCGGATCTGATGGCCGCGTTGAGGGTGGGGGCTTTGCCGCGGACTTCGTCGGGGGTGATCATTTCGGCGGGCTTGAAGACGGTGAGGATTTCGGCGTCGAGCTTGTCGAAGGCGGCGGGGGTGAAGGGCTCGGCTACGACGGCGTCTGGCATGGACTGGACGCCGCCTTCTTTCGTCTCGACGAGGATGAAGAGGGGGAGATGGTTAGGATGCGCCTTCGACCAGGTGCGGATATCGGTGAGGCAGCGGACGAACGTGTGGCACGAAGCGCGCTGGTCTACATCCTGCACGTGCATGACCTTGAGGCCGGGCTTGTCCATCTCGTGGTTGGGGTCGTAGACCGGATCGGCGGGAAGGCCTTCGGCTACGACGCGGGCGTCGATTTTAGGGTGGGCGAAGCGGCCGCCCTGATCGTCGCGGAAGACGTCGATCTCAACCTGGCGGACGCCTCCGTCGAGTTGGACCGCGAGCGCCGGATGCGAGTAGTCGAGGCTGTGCAGCGCTTTCGGGCTGTGCTGCTCCATGTACTTGTGCGCGCTGGGAGGGAAGCCCGAATGATAGCTGTTGTGTGATCCGATGACCTGGATCTGGTTGATGTGGAGTTGCTTGTCCTGTTTCTTCTGGGCGGCGGTCTGGGCGTTGGAGACTGTGCAGAGCGAGAGAGAAAGAGCGATGATGAGCTTCATTGCGATCCCCGATGGTGCTTGAAGTGTACGGGTTGGTGGCGCGTCCGAATTCAAAGGCAAACGCAGATCCCCTGCGGGGATGACAAGCCAAGAGTGGAGTTGAACGAACAACTGCCTGGCAGTGTCTACGTTTTGCGTATGACTGCCAGGCAGTTTGGGTGGGGTTTAGGTTGGGTTAGAAGATGACCTTGAGCGCCAACTGGAGTTGACGGGCGGGGTAGGCACTGGTGATGGTGCCGAAGGCTCCGTCGGAAATGTTAGGGTCCGGGGCCTGGTAGTTGACCTTGTTGAGGATGTTGAAGGCTTCAGCGCGGAAGTCGAGGTTTGATGTCTCACTCCAGAGACGGAACGCCTTGTGCAGACCCAGATCGGTCTGGAAGAAAGCGTAGGAGCGGAGGCTGTTTCTCGAAACGTTGCCGTAAGGCGTGGTGTTGCCGTAGAGCGTGTAGGAGGGGTAATCGTAGGTCAAGACGCCGTTATTTGCGATCGAGGGCAGGTAGCTCAAGGATGTTGCCTTCTTCACACGGGCGGACGGATCGAGCTTCAACGGCGTTCCCGCAATGTGATTCGGGCGAAGGGTGACGAGGTCAGTGGTGTACAGCAAACCGATCGGGCTGCCGGCGGAGGAACCGATGGGTGTTGTGCCGGAAGAGGAAGAAGAACTGTAGTTGAGGTTGAACGGCAAGCCGCTGGTCATGGTGTTGATGGTCGTCAACTGCCAGCCGCCGAGCAACTCCTGCATGAGGAAGTTGGCGTCGCCGCCCCAGTGCCGGCCGTGACCGTAGGGCAGGTCATAGACGATGGAGGTGGTGTCCGCAAGCGGCTGATCGTAGCCGGCAGGGCCATAGTCGTTGCGGGGATTCGCGAAGTTCACGCGGGAGTTGTCGCCGTTTGAGGTCTCAAGATGTCCGGAAGCCAGGTCGAACGTGCGGCTGTAGGTGAAAGAGTTCAGCAGGTAGAGAGAGCCAACGCGCTTCTCAACTTTGACCTGCAGCGAGTTGTAATTCGAGGAATTTCCGCCATACGCGATCTCGATGTCGCCGAAGGTCGGCACGGGCCGCCGGTTTTGATAGCTGGTGGTGCAGGCGCCGCTGGTTGCGACCAGGCAGGGTGTGGCCTGATTGTAATCGGCGAGCACCTGGAGATGTGTTCCCTTGTTGCCGACGTAGGCTACACCGAGGACGAGGCCTCCCGGAAGTTGCTGCTCCACGCCGAGGTTATAGCTCTGCACGTAGCCGGTCTGGAAGTTCTTCGGGATGTAACGCGACGTCACCTTCGAGGGAACGAAGTAGGCCGGGCTGGTCAGCAGCGGCGAGTAGCCCTGCTGCGTCTGACGGAAGCAGGCCGTCTGGTCCTGGGTGTCCGTCGTGCAGAGGCTGGCTGCGGTCGGATATGCGGAGTTGTTGTTGTTCACCGAAGCGTTGATGACATTGGGACCGTTGTACGTCAGGTTATTTTCGCCGCCTTCACGGTTGACCTGCGTATAGCCGATGCCGTAGCCGCCGCGCACAACCGTCTTAGGCGAATAGCTGTAAGCGAAACCAACGCGCGGCCCGATGTTCTTGTAAGGGATGTTGACCTGAGCGCGGTTTGCGATGCTGCCGCTGCTGGCTTGAACCAGCGTGTTGGTCGCGGGGTTGAAGTTGGCGAGCTTGTTGTCGCGCTCGTATTGCGGTGTCACGATTTCGTAACGCATACCGGCATTGACTGTCAGCGACGGTGAAAGCTTGATGTCGTCCTGGAAGTACATATAGTTGAACTGCTGACGAAGATTCACGACGGCGAAGTTGGTGAGTGAGTAAGATGACCGGTTGCCGAAGAGGAAGTCGGCGACTGCTCGCGCCTGCGAGATCTGCGTCGACGCTGTGTTGCCGCTGGCGGTATCTGTGGGTATGCAGCCCGTTGTGACAGTCGCGGTGCAGGTGGGGAAGAACGTTGACGAAGGTCCTGTCGAGTATGAACTGTTGTAGTTGTCCTGCCCGTAGCTGGGGTTGAAATCGTTCAACTGGACGCCCACGATTTCGTATTCGTACCCGAACTTCATAGACTGCTTGCCGCGAACGTAGGTGAAGTTTGCTTTCGGGTCGTAGATGGTCGGGTTCTGGAACTGTGGGCTCGCCGGCTGTGCGCCAAGCTGTGTGAAGCCGTTGATCGACTGCGCATTGAGGTCACGCACGATCCTCGGATCCGTCGGAAGACCGTCGGTAATGCCGTTCTCGGTCAGCAGCGAGGAGTCACCTACACCGTAGGGAGTCTTTGCGCCGTAGTTCTGTGTCCAAGCCATGCGGAAGTCGAGCAGCTTGGTGGGCGAGATGATATAGGTGATGCCACCAGCGATCTGCTTGTTCCTGATATTTACGTTGGAGTTGGCATTGCCGCCTCCGCGGCCGGTGACTGTGGGGGGATCGAGGATGACCGTCGCATGCTGGCTATAGCGGCCGAACACGCTGTACTTGGAATTGATGGTGTAGTCACCGCGGATATCGCCCTTGTCGTCTGAGATCAGCCCCCGAGGCGTCGCTGTGTAGTTATTTGAGAAAGTGTTGTAAGCGATCGGGAGCGTATTCGTGGGGAGCGCGCCCAGTGCAGCGAGGCCGAACTTGGTGGCTTGCGGCGCTACATTGCCGTTGGTGAAGCTGGTGCCCGTGATCGGGTTGTAGAGCGGGATGGGAGCGGTGCTGCCGTCGACGCGATGGAGCAGGAAGATGCCTTGGCGCTGTTCGGCGTCGGGGAGTGTAACGCTGGCTGGAGGGTTGGTGAAGATCTGGCGAAGGCCTTCGTAGTCTCCGAAGAAGAAGGCGTGTTCTTTCCAGATGGGGCCGCCGAAAGTGCCGCCGAACTGATTCTTGATGAGGATCGGCTTGACGCAACCGGCCACGATTGCGGAGGTGAGGCAGAAGGGGCCGATGGCGTTGAGATCAGTGTTGCGGAGGTAATCGTACGCCTTGCCGTGATATTGGTTGCTGCCGCGTCGTGTCGAGACGTTGATGGTCGCGCCAGTGGATCGCCCAAATTCCGCCGAGTAATTGTCGGTTTCTACTTTGAACTCGTTGACCGCATCGGGGGACGGCGGAATGTTCTCGTTAGCGAAGCCCTGATTCGAGGTGCCATAGTTGTTGTTGTCGAGACCGTCGAGCAGGTAGTTGTTGAACGATGAACGCTGCCCGTTGATGTTGAAGGAACCCTCACGGCTCGACGCAGACTGGTTTTCGAGGAAGGACTTGCGTGCACCCGGGACCAGGAGGACGAGATCGGCGTAGGAGCGGCCGTTGAGGGGGAGGTTTTCCACCTCGCGGGTGCCGATGACCTGGCCTTGAGAACTGGTTTCGGTTTCGAGTTGCGTAGGTGCGGAGCTTACGGTGACAGTTTCGCTGACGGAGCCGGGCTTGAGATCAATGTCGACACGCTGGCGCGCGTTTGTGGTGAGGTCGAAGGGAGCAGTTTGTGTGCCCTGAAAGCTACCGGCTGAAGACTTGACGATGTAGCTGCCGATGGGGACGCTGGCAAACTCGTAGCGGCCTTCCTTGTCAGTGGTGGCGGTCTGCGTGATGCCAGTCGTGGTGTTGGTGAGCGTAACGGTGGCGTTGGCGATGGCGGCGCCGGAGTTGTCCTTGGCATAGCCGAGAACCGAGGCCGAATCAAACTGTGCGAAAGCGGCCGCTGCTGGCAGCAGGATGAGGAGAGCAACGGCAAGGCGAAGCCAGGTGGCTACCCTGCGGGATTTTGTTGAGGTATTGGGTGCGGATGTTCCGCGGGTCTGACGATTAAGCCTGATGATTTGCATTGTTTCTGACTCTCCAAAAGGTGAAGCTCGCTTCGCGCACACCGATACGTGTCCCGGACGTTCGCACCGCCACTTCTTTTATTTACTGATCGGAGAGAAAGGTACGCTCGTGGGATGGCACTGTCAATAAGAAAATGTTACGACAGCGTTAACGTAACTTTCCGGATCATCGGAGATAAATACATTGTTTTGAGGTAGATAAGCTTATTCACTGGTTACATGCAGCGGAAACTGTGAATTGACACTGCTGAAACACTTCGTCACATTTTTGAGGTCTTTTGTGGAAATGAGAGCAGCGCGGCAAATTTGACTTGGTAGGGGCTCAGGCGAACCGCG
>CAZZYB010000333.1:0-5066 GCA_964658125.1 uncultured Acetobacteraceae bacterium
CGATCTCTTCGTAGCCGCAAAAGAATCCTTCGCCTTGAACGACGACGCGGAAGCGCCCGGCGCCGGCTTCGCTCCACTCTTCACATGCGCCGCCTTCTCCCGCAGCGCCTGCAGCTTCTGAGCCTTCCGGCCCAACCCGCCAACCTTCACTCCACCAGCCTTCGGCAACAAATCACTCATACAAAAATCCTCTCCCAACATCTTACTTCGACTAATAATTCAAATTCGGCCCCAGCCACCGCTCCACCTCACCCACACTCATCCCCTTACGCTCCGCATAGTCCGCAACCTGGTCCCGCCCAATCTTCCCCAAACTAAAATATCGCGCCTCCGGATGCGCAAAGTAAAGCCCACTCACACTGGACCCCGGCCACATCGCAAACGACTCCGTCAGCACCATCCCCGTATTAGCCGACACATCCAGCAACTCCCAAAGCGGCCCCTTCTCCGTATGGTCCGGGCAAGCCGGATAACCCGCCGCAGGCCGAATCCCCCGATACTTCTCCTGAATCAACTCCGCCGGCGTCAGCCCTTCCGCGCGCCCATAACCCCACTCATCCCGCACGCGCTTATGCAGACACTCCGCAAAAGCCTCTGCCAACCGGTCCGCAATCGCTTCGGCCATGATCGCGTTATAGTCGTCATTCTCCGTCCGAAAGCGGTCCCCCAGCTCCTTCAACCCGATCCCCGTAGTCACCGCGAACGCCCCCAGGTGATCGTGCAGCCCCGTCTCCTGCGGCGCAACAAAATCCCCCAGCGACCGGCAAGGCTCACTCGCCTCGCGATTCGCCTGCTGCCGCAAAAAGTGAAACCGTTTCAGCTCAATCGTCCGAGCCTCATTCGCATACAGCGCCACATCATCACCCACAGCACTCGCAGCAAACAACCCATACACTCCGCGCGCGGTCAGCAGTTTCTCGTCAATAATCCGCGAAAGCATCACCTGCGCATCATCGAAAATCTTCTGCGCCTCGACCCCCTGTTTCTCATCCGTTAGAATCCGCGGATAAATCCCCTTCAACCCCCACGTATGAAAGAACGGCGACCAGTCGATATACTCCCGCAGCGTAGCCAGCGGAAAATCCTCCAGCACCCTCACACCGGTAAACTCCGGCGTAGGCAAATCCTCCGTCCGCCACACAATCGGAGTTCGTCGAGCCCGCGCCGTCTCCAACCCCACCAGCGGCTGTTTCGGAGCCGCATGAGCCTTCCGAATCGCCTCATACTCCGCGCGATGCTTCGCCACAAACTCGTCCTTGCCATCCTCACTCAACAAGCTCGTCGTCACCGGCACCGCCCGGCTCGCGTCGAGCACATGCACCACTGGCTGCGAGTAATGCTGCGCAATCTTCACCGCCGTATGCGCCCGGCTCGTCGTCGCGCCACCCACCATAAGCGGTACCGTGAACCCCTGCCGCTCCATCTCTTTCGCCACATGCACCATCTCGTCCAGCGACGGCGTAATTAGCCCGCTTAGCCCGATGATGTCCACCTTCTCCGCACGCGCGCGCTCCAGAATTTTCTCCGACGAAACCATCACCCCCATGTCGATGACCTCGTAGTTATTGCAAGCCAGAACCACGCCCACAATATTTTTCCCAATGTCGTGAACATCGCCCTTCACAGTAGCCAGCAGAATCTTCCCCTGCACCTTAACGATCTCGCCCGCAGCCTCGGCCGCAGCTTTCTCCGCCTCCATAAACGGCGTCAGATGCGCCACCGCCTTCTTCATCACCCGAGCCGACTTCACCACCTGCGGCAGAAACATCTTGCCTGCCCCAAACAGATCGCCGACCACGCCCATACCGTCCATCAGCGGGCCTTCGATCACCAGCAGCGGCCGCCCCAGCTTCACCCGAGCCTCTTCCGCATCGATCTCGATATACGTGTCAATCCCCTTCACCAGCGCATGGCTCAGCCGTTCTTCGACCGTCCCACTCCGCCACTCCTCCGCCTTCTTCTCCGCGCCCGCCGACCCCACACCTTTCAGCTTCTCGCCAAAATCCACCAGCCGTTCCGTAGCATCCGGCCGCCGATTCAACAACACATCCTCGACCAGAACCTTCAGCTCCGGATCGATCTCCTCATACACCTCAAGCATCCCGGCGTTGACGATCCCCATATCCATACCCGCCGCAATCGCGTGATACAGAAACGCCGAATGCATAGCTTCGCGCACCTTATTATTTCCGCGAAAACTAAAAGAAATATTGCTAACTCCCCCCGACACCTTCGCATGAGGAAGGTTCGCCTTTATCCACCGGGTAGCTTCAATAAAATCCACGGCGTAGTTGTTATGCTCTTCCATCCCGGTCGCTACAGTCAGGATATTCGGATCGAAAATAATGTCCTCAGCCGGAAATCCAACCTCATCCACCAGCAGCGAGTAAGCCCTTTGACAAATCCGAATCTTCTCGTCGTAAGTAGCCGCCTGCCCCTGCTCATCGAACGCCATCACCACCACCGCAGCGCCATACTTCATCACGGTCGCCGCGTTGTGCCGAAACTTCTCCTCACCTTCCTTCAGCGAAATGGAGTTCACAATCCCCTTGCCCTGCAGGCACTTCAGCCCCGCCTCAATAACCTCCCACTTCGACGAGTCCACCATGAATGGCACCTTCGCCACCTCAGGCTCACTCCCGAGCAACTGCAGATAGCGCGTCATCGCCGCCACGCCGTCGATCATTCCTTCATCCATGCAAATGTCGAGAACGTTCGCCCCATTCTCAACCTGCTGCCGCGCCACGCTCACAGCCTCTTCGTACTTACCCTCCTTGATCAACCGCGCAAACTTAGGCGACCCAGCCACATTAGTCCGCTCGCCAATCATGATGTAAACACCAGCCTGCTGCGTAAAAGGCTGCGACCCCGACAACCTCAACGGCTTCACCGCTGCATTATTTTTGTTGTCATCCCCGAAGGAGATCTGCGTCCCGCTTTTCTTGTTGTCATTCCCGAAGGGAATCTGCGTCTCGCTCAAGCCGCCACCGCTTCCCGCCCCAACACCCGCGGAGCCACACCCTCCAAGGCCTCAGCAATCGCGGCAATATGCTCCGGAGTATTCCCACAGCATCCGCCCGCAATATTGATTAAACCATCCTTCGCAAACCCACCCAGGTACCGGGCCATATCCTCCGGCCCTAAATCAAACCCAGTAGCCGCCAGCGGATTCGGCAACCCCGCATTCGGATAACAGGAAATAGCGACATCCGCCTTCTCCGACAACTCCTCCAGAAACGGATACATCAAGTCCGGCCCCAGCGAACAATTCAGTCCGACCGAAAGCGGCTTCACATGCTTCACCGCATTCCAGAAAGCCTCCGTAGTCTGCGCCGAAATCAACGTCTCGCCACCCCGCCCCACAGCCGCTGAAATCATCACCCGCAACGTCGTATTATCCTCATCAAACACCTCGCGAATCGCCACCAGCGCCGCCTTCGCATTCAGCGAGTCAAAAATAGTCTCCACCAGCAACAGGTCCGACCCGCCCGCGATCAGCGCCCTGACCTGCTCCGCATAGGCCCGCTTCACCTGGTCGAACGTCACCACGCGAAAACCCGCATCGTCCGCATCCGGAGAGTTCGACAGCGACACCGTCAGCGGCCCAATAGCCCCCGCCACAAACCGCTGCCGCCCCGTCTCATTCCCCACCCGATCAGCCCACAGCCGGCACTGCCGCGCCGAAGTCTCATTGATATCCCACGCCAGTCCACTCAGCATGGAATCCTCAATCACCTTCTGATAAAACTCCGGGTCCTTCCGCCCGCCAGTCTCCCGCGGATCGTCCACAAAAAACTCACTTTGCGTAATGCTCGTAGCCCCAAAAGTATTGGTCTCAATAATGTCCGCCCCGGCCTCCAGAAACCGCCGATGAATATCGCAGATCATGTCCGGCTGCGTAAGCGAAAACAAATCGCCGTTATTCAGCAGGTCCTTACCCGACCCGACAAACCTCTCTCCCCGAATGTCCGCTTCCTTCATCCCATACGTGCGAATCGTAGTCCCCATTGCGCCATCAATAATCGCAATCCGCTCACTCAATATCTTTTCCAAAGCAGTCATCATGATCTCCTTCACGCGGCATCCACTCACGCGTTTCGCAATAACGGCGAGCCACTAAGGCTCGCCGCAGGGGTTTCACTACTCCCTATTTCCTACTTCCTGCCTTTACGCGAGCACGTCAGCAAGGTCTTCACCACTCCGGGGATCAAGCGGCATCGCCGGCATGATCCCCACCAGCATGTCTTCCTTGCGCATCACCAGCGTTGTCGCATTCAAACTCGCCAGCTCAAATCCATGCCCATGCGTAATCGCATCCGTAGGACAAGCCTCAACGCAGTACCCGCAAAAAATGCACCGGTTGTAGTCAATGTTGTAGACCTTCGCATACCGTTCAGCGCTCGAAATCCGAACTGTCTCGGTATTCTCCGCAGCCTCGATGTAAATGCAGTTTGAAGGACAAGCCGCCGCGCACAAAAAGCACGCCACGCACTTCTCCAACCCATTCTCATCCCGCTGCAGCTGGTGCTTCCCGCGGAAACGCTCCTGGAACTGCGCCCCCCGCATCGGCCCTTTGCCGTCCGGATAATTCTCTACCTCGGTAGGCTGAAAAGCCTCCCGCAGAGTGATACTCATGCCCTTCGCGATAGCGGCCGCGTTGCGAATAATCGACATAGCTTCCAGTATACGACGGAGGCCGTACTTCAATCACTATCCCACGCGCTCAAACACCGCCGCAAAGAACCCATCCCCATCAAACCCATTCCCCGGCAGCGTCCTCAAAACCCCCTTCTGCGACAGCACCCCAACATCAACCTCATCCCTCAATCGCCCACGCATCCCACCCAAAATCGCAGAAACATCCACCCTCACCAACCTCTTCTCCGCAACAGCCTCAGCCAGCGTCGACTTAAGCACCCCCTCATTCTCCTCATCCTCCAGCGAACAAGTCGAATAAACCAGCCTCCCACCCACGGCCAGACGCTTCACTGCCGCCCCCAGAATCTCCCGCTGCCGCCCCACCTGCCGCTTGATCTCCTCCAACGTAACGCGATGCCGAATCTCAG
>CAZZYB010000334.1:0-4165 GCA_964658125.1 uncultured Acetobacteraceae bacterium
TTCGAGGCGTCCGGGAGTGGCGACCACGAGGCGCGGACCGCGGGAAAGCTGGTCCAGCTGCGCGCCTTCGGAGAGGCCGCCGCAAACGAGGACAGCGTCGCCTTTGGCAGCGGGAACGAGCTTGTGGTACGCCTCGAGGACCTGCATGGCGAGCTCGCGTGTGGGGAGGAGGATCAGCGAACGGATGGGGTTGCGCTTGCCCTTGGTTGAAGGCGAGGAGGTCGAGTCCATCTTCATGATCATGGGGATCAGGAAGCTGAGGGTCTTGCCGGTGCCGGTGGAGGCGGTGGCGAGGATGTCGGCGCCTTCAAGAGCGGGCGGGATCGCTCCAGCCTGGACGGGCGTGGGGATAACGAAGTTCGCGGCTGCGAGGCGCTGCTTGAGCGAGTCGGAGATGTTGAAGTCGTTGAAGTGGACGGCGTTGGAGTCAGCCTGGGTAATGTGTCGCGATGGAGCCAGCGGTGCGGGATTCAAAATCGATTCAAGCGTAAGAGTAGACAAGGTTTTCCTTAGATAGTTCGGTCTTTCAACAAAGGTATGCAGAGACGTGGAACCTCGGCGTTGGCGCGAGGAAACGGCGTCATGGATTCTAAGATCAGCATTGCCTGGAAGAACCGAAGCGTTGCTGCTGCACGGCGAGGCAGGTTCCTAATGAACTTGCCTGCTAGCCAGAGCAACCAGCGCATTACATGCGAAGGAAGGGTTGGAACGTGTGAGGCGGCTCGCGGTCTCTGGCCAGACTCGAATCCATTCGGAGTCATCTGCCCGCGTGTGCCCTGCGCTCAGGTTTCAAGCGCACTTTCAGTGTATCACGCTTTGGGCGTTGTGCTTAGCGGGGGGTGCCTTCGGCGGTGCATCGAGCGGTCGATGGAGCGGATGCCGCGCAGCATCGCAAGCCACGCGCCGGCGAGCGGCATGGGCCACGCCAGCAGCGGCCAGGTGAGGAACCAGAAGCGAGGCCGGTTGCCGTAAGCCTGGCGCATCTGGCCGACGGGGTCGACGATCTGGGTGTGCTCCGGGTTGCGGCGCGCGCCGTACCAGTTGGTGACGAACCAGGAGTAAAGCTGATCGTTCAGCGCCGCGTCGATCAGGGTGTCGTCGGGCGCGAGGAAGAGCCTTGCGGCGCGCGCCCAGTTGGGGCCGAAGACGCGGATGATGTCGAACTGGCGGCGTGGACTGTGCTCGCAGACGGCGTACAGCCCGCGCTCGACGATGAGGCCCCGGCGAAAGTTCTTGAGCGCCGTGAAGGTCCAGCCCATCTGGAGGAGGTTGGTGTTGTGGCCTTCCGCGAAGGCAGGATGCGGTGTGGACTCGACGCGGTCTTTGTTGACGATTACTGCGGAGAGCATCACCAGGTCGCCGCGCAGGCCGACACCGTGCAGGAAGTTCTTCGCGGAGTCGTACGCGATCACCCCTGGCGTGCTGTTGCGCTGACCGCGTTCTTCGATGTCGTGTACGAAGCCAAACGGCTGCAGGTAGAGAATTTCGTACGCGGCATCACGCAGCAGACCGACGACGAACTGCAGGGAGCCGGGGAGCAGCACGTCGTCGTCGCCGAAGATCCAGACGTAGCGTCCGCGTGCGCGTTCGTAGCATTGCAGGAAATTGGGGTCGGCTTCGATGTTCGTAGGGTTGCGAATGTACTCGCAGCGCAGGCCGGCGGCCATGTGCGCTTCGATTACCTCGCGGGTGTTGTCTGGGGATGCATTGTCGGAGATCAGCAGCTCCACTTCGGGTAGCGCGGCGATCTGCGGCGCCAGCGTGTGGAGGAGAAGTTCGAGGCTGGCTGCCCGGTTGTAGGTCGGTATCGCGAGCGTCAGGAGCGGACGCGGCGTTTCGAAGGCTGTAGACATTCCGTAAGGTCCAGGGTCGGGCCGCCGGAGCGCGACTAGCGTAACTCCTGCTCGCTTCATGTTAGCAGTGGGTCGACGAGCCTACTTCTTGCTGCTTCCCGCACCCGCCTTGCGTCTGTACTTCAGATCCTGCTTCATCTGGTCGGTGGATTCGTCCGCTCCTTGCATCGCAAGGCCGAAGTGCGGCTCGCTTTGTGTGCCGCTCACTTCGACAGGAATCTCCATCCCCGCGCCATTTCTCTTGAGGAACGGATCGACCGCTTTCAACAGAAACGACTTCCAACCGGTGGTCATCTGCGAGGCTGTGGCGTCCGTTCGAACGTGGCCTTTGAACTCGAAGACTTCGCCGTTCAGGCTGTAGACGCCGTTCATCAGGACGGTCGCTCCCGGGATGCGGTAGTTGAGATTCTGGATGGTGGTCATCGCGTGGGCAAGGTTGAAGTCCGCACTCATCTGCGAGGCGACCTTGGGCTTGGGGTCCGAGCCGGGGTCTTCGACTTCTTGCGGCCGGCCCTGCGCGCGCAGGCTGAGGCCGTCGATCTTGTCCTGCACCTTGGGATTGCTGAACGATACCTGGCGAATGCTAAAGCGTCCGGCCAGTTCCAGCTTCTGTGGGACGCGCGTAGGGCCGGGTGGGATGTGCAGCTTGGTACGCATGGTCAAAGCCCCGCGCATCAGCGGCGGCGTGGTCTTGACGGCAAGCTGCAGCATGTCTTCGATGCGGGCGGTGGGCATGTCCACATCAAGCAGGATGTCGTGGCCGGCCTTGCCAATCTTCTGAATCACACCGCGCGCCGTGAAGTCGGAGTGCAAGAGGTGTGCGCGCACCGGATCGAGCATGGTGTCCCCCGTCGTGCCGTCGACGATGGCGTGGAACTGAGTGCGCAGCGGCACGGGATGATTGCTCGTATCGATCGAAAAATCAGGCGTGTTGGTAGTGCCATCGACCGTCACACGTCCGAGCTGTCCGGAGAAATGGCCGGTGGATGACAGCATGCCGCCGATTCCCTTGATGCTGTTGAGGTCGGCATGATCGAAGTTGTAGTCGCCATCGATCGCGGTATCACGCGGCTCATCGCCAACCCACGGGCCGAAGCTTCCAACGGCGTGGATGAGGCCGTTGGGCTTGGGGTTGGTGAGGATGGCATCGTAGTGAAAGGGTTTTTGCCAGACGATATCGGTGAGTTCGACGTGCTGGATGTCGAACTCCACGGGCTCCTTGCCAGGCTTGTTGGTTTCGATGAAAACCTTGGCGTCATCGCAGTGGACATGGTTGACGACGAACGGAATTTTAGGCTGGTTGCCGCCGGAGTTCGCAGGCGTCCTTTTGAATAGCGGGCCGCGTTGCTCCGCGGGTGGTATGTGGATCTCCATGCCCGCTGCATAGACGATGCCGATCGTGGCAGAGCTGTGCAGCAGGGCGCGAAGGTCGGTGCGGAAGGTGAAGCGGCGCACGCTGAGCATGGGCTGCGTGTCGGTGGGCTGGCCGGGCGCATTTGGGCCGGCGATGAATTTCACGCGCAGACCTTCGCCGGTGACCTCGAGGCCTTTCATGGCGGAGATGCTGACGCGGTCAAGCTCCACGGGCGAGTTGAACCGTCGGGAGACGGTGTCGATGATTCGCTGACGGAGAATGGGAGCGGCGTTCTGCTCGATGTGACGAACGACCAAGGCCGTCGCGATGAGGCAAAGGACGGCGACTGCCGCCAACCCGTGCAGCCAGCGCCGCTGCCACCAGCGCTTTCGCGCGCTCGTCGAGCCACTGAGGTCTGTGTCGCCCACTTGCTTCCTCTTCCCTTTCGATGCGCCGAAAATGACCGGGTATGCACGCGGCTGCGGTCTTGAAAGCCCGGCGATGCGAAAATAGATAAAGAATGCTTCAACTTTCCGGCGCCGGCAAACGTTTCGGCCAAAAACTCCTCTTTGAAGATGCCAACTGGCTGATCACCCCCGACGAACGCACGGGTCTGGTGGGCGGCAATGGCACGGGCAAGTCGACATTGCTCAAGGTCCTCGCTGGTGCGGAAATGCTGGACTACGGCCAGCTGACGCGCGTCCGCGGCATGACCATCGGCTACCTCCCGCAGGACGGCCTCGCGCTTTCGGGCCGTTCCGCGTTTGACGAATGCCTGTCGGTTTTCGATGAACTTTTTGCGCTGGAAAAAGAGTCTGAAGCGCTGACGCACGTGCTGTCGGACGCTGATCCGAAGTCGAAGGAGTATGCCGCCGCGGCGGAGCGGTACTCCGATATCGCGGACATGCTGCACTCGCGCGATATCTACACGCTCGACGCGCAGGTTGGCGCGGTGCTT
>CAZZYB010000334.1:4175-5058 GCA_964658125.1 uncultured Acetobacteraceae bacterium
CGCGCAAAACGGAGGAGTTTTCCGGTGGTTGGCAGATGCGCATCGCGCTCGCAAAGCTGCTGCTGCAGGAGCCGTCGCTGCTGCTGCTCGACGAGCCGACGAACCATCTCGACCTCGAAAGCCGCAACTGGCTGGAAGACTATCTGCATGGATATCCGAAGGCTTACATCCTGATTTCGCACGACCGTTATTTTCTCGACCAGGTGGTGAACAAGGTCATCGAGGTGTGGAACAAGCGGCTGCATGTGTACCACGGCAACTATGAAAAGTACGTGACGCAGAAGGAAGAGCGGCGCGCGCAGATCATGAGTGCGTACAAGAATCAGAAGGACCGCATCGAGGCGCTGGAGGCCTTCATCAACCGCTTTCGCGCACAGGCGACCAAGGCCAAGCAGGTGCAGTCGCGCATCAAGGAGCTGGAAAAAATCGAGCGAATCGAAGTGCCGGAAGAAGAAGCGACGATCCACTTTACGTTTCCGCAGCCGATCGCTTCCGGCCGCACCGTGCTGGATGTGAAGCACCTGTCGAAGAATTATCCGATGCCCGATGGCAGCGTGAAGAAGGTGTTGGAAGACATCAGCTTCACGATCGAACGCGGCGACCGCATAGCGCTCGTCGGCGCGAACGGCGCGGGTAAATCGACGATGATCCGGCTGCTGTCGGCGCTTGAAAAGCCCACGTCGGGGACGATTAAGACGGGGCACAATGTGCTGCTGGACTACTTTGCGCAGGACCAGTACAAGGTGCTCGACCACGGCTCAGAAATGCTCGACGACATCACGGGCGCGAACCCGAAGGTGGACGTCGTGACGCTGCGGTCGCTGCTGGGCTGCTTCATGTTTTCGGGCGATGATGTGTTCAAGAAGCTGGGTGTGCTGTCGGG
>CAZZYB010000335.1:0-5044 GCA_964658125.1 uncultured Acetobacteraceae bacterium
CGATTGTTCGCGCCTGCTCCGTGAATGAAGTCACCGTTGAAATCGCCTCCATAAAACCAGCCGATTAGATGACTACCGGTCCATGTACCGATATTCGGGTTTATTGTCATGAAATGCGGGTTGGCTTGGGCTTGATAAACGACGTAATGGTCGCCCGGCGAGCAAGGTGTGCGGAGGTTTTCAAATAAGGTGACCGTGCTTGGCGTGGCTGTCTTGATGTTCGATACGATTCCGGCATCTGCGCCCGTCGTAAGCACCCAGACATATCCGGATGAGAGGACCGTACCGTTGTCGATCATCGTCGAGGGGAAGGACGCTGTGCTGTCGGTCGCAGTCGAAGAGGTGCAACTGGTGACCGTTCCCGCTCGGAAGGGTATGGGCGAATGAACTTTTCCGTTCGAATAGGTGGTCAATCCGTCCTGAATAATAGTTGAGTGATCCCAATTCATGTTGCCAAGTTCGTTGGCGGGACTTGGATTACCCGGATTTCTATAGAAGGAGTGCGTCATCGTCCCCGGCTGCGAGGCGGGGGCTACACCGCCACTTATTCCGCCATAGAGAACTCCGGAGACAGTTCCTGCGGGCACCTGAATGCGAGGTGGACCATCGAAGACCATTCCATTCATACTTCTAGGCACACCGGCGTTCGGGTTGTTGGCTGAATCGTAGTAGACCGGGGCACATGCGGAATATGTATTTTTGAACGTTACTCCTGTTAAGTTGACGCCGTCATTGGACGAGTAGCCCGAGGCTATCCACTTGATGCCGCAGGTCGTGTCGAAGACCCCGGGACCGATCGAGACTATTCCAGAACCACCGCCGGTGTACGAAAGGCACTGCGCTGAGTTGTCAGAGGGTCCGCAGCCAGTCCAATTGAAATTGTGGAGACCGGTCACTCCGGAACCTGGTGTGGCGACCGCCCATCTGAACGGCGTTCCTAGTGTGTTGTAGTCGATGGTCCAGATATTCCCCACGGTATTCAATGGAGGAAACAGCGCGTCATCAATAAAGGTGTTGGCTGTGAGCGTATAGGGTGTCGATGTGGGATTCGCGGCAGCGCTGGAGTCGAAGCGAATGTGGCTTCCCGCAGCTACTTGCAGAATCGAAGCTTGGATTCCACCAAGGGCAGTCAACGTGACGTTATGCCCGAGAGCAAGAGTGGCGCCCCCTGTGAATGTGATGACTTTAATTCCCGCAGCCGGGCTGGTGCCGATGGTCATATCGGTATCGATGACGACCGTCACGGTGGCGGTGGCGCACGTCATCGTGTCCCCGCCTGCAAGGTTTGGAGCGACGCCTCCAACCCAACTTGAACCAGAGGAAGCGCTCTTCGTCCCGGCCGTCGGGTTACATGCAAAGGTAGCGGCGTGCGCTGCACCCATCCCGCAAAAAGCTAGAAAGGCCATCAGTCGCAGCAGCTTGAAGTGGAAGCTAGCGGTGAGAGCTTTATTGAAGTCTCGCGGCGTCGCAAAAGAAATTGGTGCGGCGGAGGGAAAGGAAGAAGGCGGGAGATTGGCGCAGTGTACGCGCGAATGCGTTAGTGTCAAATCAGGGCTCACGAAATCCTCGGCGATAAGCTACCCGCGTCATTGACGGAATAGCCTAGGAGTTGAAAAGTTTAGTTCGTACAAGAGTAGTGTGGCGACACTAGCCGCTTTGACTCACGAAATGCAAGCCCATTTTAGGAATATTTTCTGATGTCCCGATTCAGTCCTTGGCGTTCGGTTGAAGATAAAGGGAGGAAACCGATCTATTCGTACATCAAGTAACTGGCTCACCGACACTTAGAAAGGGTGTTACTTTGTCAAGGACGAAAGGCGGATCCAAAAAGAGATGGGAGGTAACCAGTGATTGGTTACGAAAGTAAATCTTCGGTAACCAATCTAGTTCTAATACTAGTAACTAATTCTGGCCGTACTTAACCTTTAGTCTACGGTGTAGTCTCACGTGCCGCTCTCACCGGCATATCTCGTAGGCGTTCTAGTAGGGCGCACGAAGCTTATTGGCTATACCAACTGCGTCGTGAGTCTCTCGCACCAAGGCGGAATGCGGTGATTTTCCAAGCCAACTAGCAGAAATGAGCTTGATGAGTGACCTCGGAGCTTTGTCTCATAAAAGGGGAGCCGTTCCTTCCGAGAAGTGTGTTTCAAGGAGCGATCTGAACGGCAATGCTTGCTGTCGTTCCGATGAGCCTTGACAAGCTGTGTGAGCTACCGGAGTCTGGGAACCGGTTCTTGCAGGAGGTTTTCTTCTGACCATTCTTTCGGGTTCACCTTCCGGGCGCTCTGCATGGATGCGCGGTTTGGCCGTGACGACCTTGAGCGGAGTGCTGCTTCTGGTGCCGGCCGTCGCCCAGCAGACCGCCGCGTTCCGAAACACTTCGCTCTCGCCCGAAGCTCGCATCAATGACCTTCTTGCCCACATGACGCTGGAGGAGAAGATCGACTGCCTGGGGACGAACACAGCCGTTCCCCGGCAGGGCGTGAAGAGCTTCGGAAGCTCGGAGGGCATCCATGGTGTTGTGCAGCGCGCAGACCCACGCCGCGGCGGAGTCCCCATCTTCACAACGCAGTTTCCGCAGCCGCCCGGAATGGGCGAGACGTGGGACCCCGCGATTGTGCGCCAGGCGGCGGCGGTCGAAGGTGCTGAAGCGCGCTACATCTCGGAGCAGCCACGCTATAACCACTCGATGTATATGCTGTGGGGACCGCAGGCCGATCTGGCGCGCGACCCGCGCTGGGGCCGCGGCGAAGAGGTTTACGGTGAAGATCCGTTGTTGAACGGCACCATGGTGGTCAACTTTGTGAAAGGGCTTCAAGGAGAGGACCCGAACCATTGGCAAGCGGCCGCGCTGCTGAAGCATTTCCTTGCCAATTCCAACGAAAACCTGCGCACCCGGTCCGATTCTGTTTTCGATCAACGGCTGTTCTGGGAGTACTACTCCGTCCCGTTCCGCATGGGATTCGTGGACGGTGGCGCCCGCGGGGTGATGGCCAGCTACAACGCCTGGAACGGAACTCCCATGGCCGTCAACCCGATCCTCAAATCGATCGTCGAAGACAAGTGGGGCGTTGACGTCCTGTCCTCCGACGGCGGGGCCGTGAAGCTGCTGTGGACGGACCACAAGCGCTTTCCTGACCAGAAGGCGGCCGTCATTGCCTGTCTGCACGCGGGCATCAATCAGTTCCTCGACACCTACAAGGAGGAGACGACTGCCGCCGTCAAAGAAGGTTCTGTGACTGAAGCTGAGATTGAGAACCTGCTGCGCCGCAAGTTTGTGATCTCACTGAAACTCGGGCTTTTAGATCCCGGCCAGGAGTATAGCCCGTCTGCAACCAGCAGCAACCCGGACGGCCAGCCGCCTGCAGGCGTGCCTGCTTCCGCCAACCAGCACGACGCCACAGCAAAGCGCACAGCTGCCGAGCCCTGGAACAGCGAGCAGCACCGGGCTACTTCGCTGAAGATGGCTCTTGAGTCTGTGGTGCTGCTCAAGAATGAAAACAACGCCCTGCCGCTGGACAGGAAATCGATCAAGTCCATTGCGGTGATTGGTCCTCTGGCGGACTCCGTGCGCTGGGACTGGTATGGCGGCTATCCGCCTTACAAGGTCACACCGCTGGAGGGTATCAAGGCCGCGGTGGGTCCCTATGTCCGCGTCAACTACGCTGCGAGCGAGCTCGATCAAGCGGCTGTCAATGCGGCGCGTGAATCGGATGTCGCCATTGTGGTCGTCGGCAACGATCCCACCTGCGGCCCCGACATGGGACGTGACTGGCACGCCACGGTGGACGGTGGGGGCACGCTGCCCTGCACGGTACCCTCGGATGGACGCGAAGGCCGGGATCGCGAAACACTCAGGCTTGAGCAGGAGCAGCTCGTCAAACAGGTGTATGCCGTGAACCCACGCACGATCCTGGTGCTCGTCGCGAGCTTCCCGTACACCATCAACTGGAGTCAGGAGTACATACCCGCCATCCTGCACATGACCCATGCCTCGCAGGATGAAGGCACAGCCCTGGCTAAAGTTCTCTTCGGCGACTACAACCCCGCCGGCCGGCTCGTCACCACCTGGCCCGCTTCCGAGGACCAGCTCCCGCCGATGATGGATTACAACATTCGAGATGGCCGGACCTACATGTACTTCAAGGGCAAGCCGCTCTATCCGTTCGGGTACGGCCTGAGCTACACCTCGTTTCGCTACAGCAAACTTTGCCTAAGCAAGCCCGTGCTGCGGGACGGTGAGGATCTGACCGCCACCGTCGACATCACCAACACAGGCTCAAGCGACGGCGACGAAGTGGTGCAACTTTACATTGCACATCAGGATTCCAGAGTGCCGCGCCCGAAAGAGGAGCTCAAGGCATTCGATCGTGTGCACGTGCCGGCTGGGAAGACGGTGTCCGTGCCGCTGACCTTCAAGGTCAACGATCTCGCCTACTGGAACGAGAGGTCCAACCAGTGGACACTCGAGCACGACCGTATCGACGTCCGCGTCGGCGCCTCGTCTGCGGATATCCGACTACACCAGGAGATCCCCGTCGCGCGCTGAGCAGAGCTCGTAGTTCGACGGGCACAAGAGCGCGGTTCAATGGATGCCTCCGAGTTTAAGCCGTCCTGAGGGCCCGAATCCGCATCCCACATTCGATGCGTCATGAGATCACCGACCAGCTCTGGTACAAGAATGCGGTTCTCTATTGCTTGCACGTCGGCTCGTTCATGGACGTCGCCGGGGACGGGGCAGGCGATTTCCGCGGCCTGATGCGGCGCCTTGACTACCTGCAGGGCCTGGGTGTCACAGCCATCTGGCTGATGCCGTTTTACCCCTCGCCCAATCGCGATGGCGGATACGATATTACGGATTACTACAACGTCGACCCGCGCTACGGCACGTTGGGCGACTTTGCCGAGTTCACTCATGCCTGTGAACAGCGCGGGCTGCGCATACTGGTTGACCTGGTGATCAACCACACGTCCGACCAGCACCCGTGGTTTCAGTCCGCTGCAAAGGACCCGCAGTCGCCCTTCCGCGACTGGTACATCTGGT
>CAZZYB010000336.1:0-5036 GCA_964658125.1 uncultured Acetobacteraceae bacterium
CCTGCTTAATCTGGTCGTGCAGCTGGAACTCGTGCTTCGCTTTCTCCTGCTCTCCCATGTGATCGTAGAGCACTCCGAGGCGGTAGTGGGCATCGGCTAGCGACGGCGTCGATTCAACCGCGCGGGTGTAATAGTCAATGGCCTGCTTATTGTCATGCTGCGCGCTTGCCAGCATCCCAAGTTGCAGGTAGGCCTCGCCGTACCGCGGATCGATCGCGACCGCTTGTCTTAGCAACGACTTCGCTTGCTGCACCTTGACCGCATTAGGTGCTATCTCCTGACTCTTTAGTAGAGTCATGGCATAGAGGTAGTTGGCCACAGAATTGTTAGGTTGCTGCCTTACAAATCGAGAGAGATGGGGTTCGATGCAGGGGAGAGCATCAGGAGCAATAATTTGCATCCTTCCCATAAAAACATAGGGCTCGGCAGCAGTCGGGTCGATGTCCGAGGCGCTGCAGAGACGTTGTGCCGCTTCATCGTAGCGAGCACCAGAGAAGAGAGCTGTACCCAGCGCGGTTTGCATGCGAACAGACTTGGGGAATGCGATCACCCCTTTACGGAATATCTCTTCCGCCTGCCAGATAGCTCGATGCAGAAGCAGCTCAGCCCCCCACGCAAAGTAGTTTCGTTCAGAAGGATCGAGGTTGGCGGCAAGCTCAAAAGCGTGGACCGCAGCCAGAGGATCGCCCGTCGCCTCGAAGCGCTCCCCGGAAAGACGGTAACCATCCGCCTCGCTGCTGCTCAGGGATTTGGATGGCGACGAGATCCCCGCGGCACCCTCCGCGGATTTTAAACCAGCTGTCGCACTGGCGAGGGATTCCGTAGTTCGCAGTGTTGAATCTGAACCGTGGCCACCCACGGCTGTCCAATCGGTGACCCCCGCAACGGAGAAGTTCAGTTGATCCGAGAACTGCATTTCCTGCGCAGTAGTGGACGGCGCAGGTACCGTCGAGGGCTTCGCTAAGGGTGCGGGTGACTGGGCATACGACGCGGCACTCAAACCGATGAGCGCCGCAGCACCGCATAAACACATGGAGATGGCTAACTGCACGAGATATCCTTAGACTCCTGAGTGAAACTATACCGCCGTTGATCTCAAATTGGCATCTGGGGAGAGGAGAGCGCTGTGGGGTCGATACGGTCGTTACAAGAAGGCTCCAGCTTCACTTGGTAGAGCCTCCGGGAGGCAGGTCAGTAGAAATACAGACTCCCATGACTCACGTTCTGCCTTCGATGAATTGTTCGTTGGATTTTGCGGAGGTTGCTTCGACCTGCTCCATAACGGCCCAGGGATTTATTGAATTCGGTTAAAACCCAGGGTTAGTGTAAGCAGTCGTTTCGCGAACCAACCGCCGATGTGCAGAGCACATCTTGGTTTCCCCCAGGGATTCACTCATGTCGAAAGCACTATAGATATGCCAGTTCCCAACGTAAAATACCCCCACCTGTATCCCACATAATTTTATCCTCGTTTCAGCAGATGTGAGTGCCTGTGGCGATGATGATGACAACTGCCATTCAACACTTCCGTCACCGTTCAGAGTGGACCGAGTGCAATAGAACCCAAGTCGGCGAGTAGCACGCCGCATTCGTCTACCAATTAGGATTGGGATCAGTCCCATAGCGATGGCGAACTCAAAACCCGACCCGACTGGATACACCCTCAAGTAAGCCTATTGAAAGCGCATCCGCGCGGCTCGACTCCGTGCAGCGCTGTCCGTTATCCAGGAACTGATCGAACTCTATTGGAACGTTGGGAGAGAGCTTCTGAAGCGTCAGAATGAGGAAGGCTGGGGGTCCGAAGGTAATCGACGGTCTCGCTAGCGATCTGCGGCGGGACTTCCCAGAGATGACAGGGCTCAATCACAATATTTATCCCGTTCTTCGCAGCCACATCCGAAGCGCGTTCAAGTTATCAACAGCCGCAGCGAACTGGACCTTCGACTCGGTGCCGCTAAGCCTCTTGCCTGACTTGATGTTAATCTGAGGGCATTCGAGATGTTGGCAACAAGGCAGTGTTCGTTCACACGCGACTGAACTTCTTGGCCTTGATCGGGAATGGCAAAACTCGCTTGAAGACCGCTCAACATATTGATCATGACATCAAGAGATTTCATTTTCGCCATAAGTCGCCGTTGCTCTTGGGGGCGTCCAATTCTGAAAATAGCTCGTTAATTCCACGCCTTGATAACCTGCCTCAGCCACGACCTCGATACAGCGATCGCATGAACCCAGCTTCAGCATTGCGATCTCGCAGGAAAACCTCGGTGCTGCTGCCGGGGGGCCAGGTATTTGGGCACCTACACGCAACAACGCTTGCTCCATTGCCCTTGCCACCGTGAAGTGACCAAACTCGCGACGATTCATAACGCTCCTGATAGTAGAGATACAAGTTTCCAGAACAGCACGCTAACTACTCCGGTTTTCCAACGGTGTTCTCTTTGTATGCTTTTTGCATGATGAAAAAGGCCTGCTTCTTCTTTCCGTCTTCCGAGAGGAGACCTTTGCGGTTATACCCATCCTGCAGGATCGGAATATTGCGGGTCGTGGAACGAAAGTCCAACAGCACCCAGGGCGTGGTCCCGCGAAGTTGGGGGATATTTGAGAAGCTTGCTGCTCTTCGGTCCAGCGCTGGGTCACAGGACCGTGACTTCCGATCTTGGCTTCAGCCCCGAATTCGCTCATGATGAGCGTTTTTTGGGGAGGGTCCGATGGATGGTGTCGGCCTCCTCAGGTTTGTCTCCATACCAGCCCATGTACTCGTTGAGCCGATGACCTCGAGACCGTCGGTGAGCGGATCGACCAGAGTTCCTTGTCCGTCCTTACGGGTATCCGTATTGAGGGCAGCGGTGATAAGGCGGGTGGGATCGAGTCGGCGGGCTTGCGCGGCGAGGTCCGACAGGAACTTTGTGCGGTCCGGACGATTGCCGGTCTCGTTCGCGACCGACCACATAATGACCGAGGCCTTGTTGCGGTTGCGGCGCACCATCTCGTTCAACATAGTCGCGGACTTGGCATACACTTCGGGCTTCTTGAAGGAGAGGTCCCCGTAATTTGGGACTTCAGACCAGACCATGATGACTTCACGGTCGGAGGTGCGGGTCATGCGCTCGTCGTGCGGATAGTGGCAGAGGCGGACAAAGTTTGCATTCAGATCTTTGAGGTAGCTGAACATCGTAGCGACATCCTGATCGTCGTCCGCTCGGCCTCCGCGGATAGGGGCTTCGGCATGCAGATTTACGCCCTTGAGGAAGACTGCTTTGCCGTTGAGCAGGATGCGCGTGCCATCGACACGAATGTCGCGGAAGCCGATTTCGTCCGTCAGTTTGTCTGCGCCGGAGGACAAGTTGACCTTGTATAGTTTTGGAGACTCGGGAGACCAAAGCGTGAGTCGTGTCGCCTTCACGCTGAAATTCGCGGTGCTGTCGGCATCCGTGTTGACAGTGGTCCTGGCTCCAGCTTCAGGGATGTCAATCGTTACGTGCATTCCGGCGGGGGCGTCGAGCACGTGGACGTAGCCGGTTAGCTCCGTGTTGCCGGGCTGCCAGGCGGGACCGTGGGCGAGGTGAATATCAAAGTCGTCGATAAAGGCCGTGGGCACAGTGACGAGCGATACGTCGCGGGTAAGGCCGCCGTAGTTATACCAGTCGTATCCGACCGGGGGAATGCCGTCTTGCAAGCGCGTCGCATCCACGCCGATGACGACGAAGTGCGAGCCTGAATGGAGGACCGCGGTGAGTTCACAATCGAACGGGGTGAACCCGCCTTCGTGGTCGCAGATCCGCTGCGGTTAACCCACACATGGGAGCGGGATGTTTGCTTTATCGGATGTTGGGAACGTGATGCGGAAGATGCCGGTCCAGGTAGTTGCCGTCATCTCCATCTGGGTGTGGTAGTCGTCAAGATAAACGCCGTAGTAGCCCGGTGACGCCTTCTCGCGGGACTTATCGTAGACGGAGCCGCTCCGTTCGGGTGGGATGGTGAAATCCCCGACAACAGGCATGATGATTGGGCTGTCGCGCGTGCCGGTCGAAAAACCGTAGATCGTTCGATTTTGGATAAAAGTAGGGGGCACGCACACCGGCCAGATAGTGGATGTCGAGATTCGCGTTGACTGGGCCGAGCTCCGTGGAGCTATGCGGAAGCATGGCCGCAGGACTGGTAAAGCCTGAGTACACCTGCTCGCCAAGAGGAGGCGCATTGCCTATCAGTTTCTGCTGATCGAGAGGCGCGGTGCCGACCAGGGTGTTTACGTAATCGACAGGCCGCTTGGAGTTGCTTTGTGCAGCAAGCTTTGGAATAAGCGCGCCGACGCTCAACAACACAAGTAGGATCCTTCGTAACATTGCTGTCGTCATACTTGGTTCCTTGCACATTGTTTGGGAATATTCTTTCGGCGCAATACAAGAAGCGAGCCATCATGGCCGAAAACCTTCCTTCATAGCTCGATGCAACATCATGCGGCGCCGCCTCATGTCTAACCTCCTTGCGCAACGCGGGCTCACGGTGGAGAGGTAAGGTGGCCTGGTTTTTGCCTCATTCTGTTGCGTGCGGAACATACTTCCAGTTCCGGAAGGTTGCCGATCCAGTGCCGCAAGCGTACAAAGCGGGACGCAAGTCGAGGAACCCGCGAAGGAAGTTCTCTTGATAAAACGTTACGTCCAGCGAGGCGCGTACGTGTGTCCACTTGCCTGCGGCACCGCCATCCTCAAGCCGGTAGAAGAAGTCGGCAACCTGATCATCGTTGATGATGCGCAAGGTCGCACGCGTTGCGGAAACGACAGTCTTTCTGGATTGAGACTTTGGATGCGGATCGGAGGTAAGGCGCAGACCGCAGCTGTTGTTGTTGTCATAGAAGAGAAGCAATCCGGCCTCGCAGCCGGGCGAAATCTCGACGTCCACTTCAACGGTGTATATCCGGTCCATCGCCGCGCGTGTCAGTGCAGACGTTGTCTGAATACTGTCTCCGTGTGCTTTGAGGGTGAGTTCACCCGCTTCGAGACGTACCCGGCTGACATCGTAGCCCTTCCAGAACT
>CAZZYB010000337.1:0-5030 GCA_964658125.1 uncultured Acetobacteraceae bacterium
AAAGAAGACGCCTTGCGAGACGCCGACCTATGGGCGGAGAGCATTATCGCCGCGGGGAAGGAGCGCCTTGACCCAGTCGATGAAGTCCGATTTTTGACCGAAGTCATAGCACTTTTGACGGAGCGGCGCGACGAAAGAACCACCTTCATTCATGGCGATCACGCCAAGCCCGCTTGATTGTGATTCCGGCAGGTGCCAATGTGCTTGTATCCGTTGGGTGTCTCCCCGAATACTCCCGGTTGCTGGGTGTGGAACTACTGCGAAGCCATCGCCGGCCATCATCGCGCACTCTCCACAAGGGAGAGTTACAGAATCGGAGTTGCGAGTCAGAGCATCTTTGTCCATTCCGTTCTGCCGGCATGGCGAAAAAGAAAGTTAACAAGGCCTCCTCACAGAGTCCGTCATCCAACAGATACTGCCACACCCCGTGGCGCAAGGTACTCGCCAATACTTCGAAGCGCGTGTGCCTTCTCGTGAAGCGGCTTCTCGCAGCGGCTTCCAGCAAGGCGGCAGTCCATATTTGGCGAGCCGCAGTCTTGCCGATGCTATAGCTCCCTATGACGACCGGACCACCAAGCGGACGTCGATACCTTAGTCCAATTGTTTTACTTTTCGTCGTCTGGCCTAATAGTGCTGGGTTATGAAAACGAATGACACGGATTAGCCAAGTGACACGCTTTATCGGAATGGGAGTCGGCAATGGAGAGCGTACAGGTCGAACAGAAAAGCTATGAGATGCCTCCGCGAGACGGGCTGAGCATCGCGCACTTTCTCACCGTCAAAGACATCGAGCGATCGGCTCGCTACTACGAAAAGGTCTTCGGAGCTCGCATCTTGAGCCTTGGCGACGGAAACGCGCCCGGATATCTTCAGCTCGCGAATATCTGGATGATCGTCAACGTAGGGGGTGGCCCGACTCCGGACAAGCCAACCGTATCTCTCAGCGTCCCTGACCCGAATCACATCAGCAGCTTCATGAATTTCCGGGTTGCAGATATTCAAGCGAGCTACGAATTATGGAAGAGCCGCGGAGCGGAGTTCCTCACGGAGCCGCAACCCAAGTACGGCGAGATTCGCTGCTACATCCGCGACCCGGACGGTTACATCATCGAGGTTGGTGAGAGCACAGATGTCACGTACGGTTGACGACCGATGGCCGAACCCGGCGAGCAGTGAACGTCGAGTCTTAGTCGCGGCCTGCAAGCACGGTGGGCAGGCGGAACTGAAAGGTCGCGCCCTGGCCCGCAGTACTTTCGGCCCATAGGTGCCCGCCGTGCGACTCAATAATGGTCTGGCTGATGCGAAGACCCATACCGGTGCCGCGGGGCTTGGTTGTAAAGAACGGATCGAATATCTGTTCCTCCAGTCCAAGGGCAAACCCTGCGCCGGTATCGCTGAATGACACAAGAATCTGCTTGTTTTCGGCTCGCTGCGAGGTGATGAGAAGCTCGCGCATTCCATGAATCTCCTTCATCGCTTCGATACTGTTGACGATGATGTTCATCGCCACTTGCTGCAGTTGAACGCGATCTCCGACGATCTTGGGGAGATCGGCTGCCAGTTCTATTCGCACCGATATGTCGTACCGAGCTGCTTCGCCGCGCAGCAGAGCAACCGTTTCCTGGATCATCTCGTTCGTATCAACAAGTTCTTGATTGACGGATCCCTTCTCAAATTGCGAGCGGATTCTGGAGATGATGTCAGCCGCACGTTGTGTATCCCTTTCAATTCTCTTGACAGCTGCGCGTACTTCATCGAGATCCGGTATGTCGTGGCCAAGCTTTCGCAGGCAGACGTTAGCATTGGTGATCGCACCACTGATCGGTTGACTGATCTCATGAGCCAGCGATGCCGCTAGCTCTCCCATGGTCGTCACCCGGTTGATTCGCGCAAGATCACCTTGCGCCTGGCGGAAAGCTTCTTCGGTACGCTTCTGATCGTCGATATCGGTCGTCGTCCCGACGAATTTGAGGACCTTTCCTTCTGCATCGCGCAACACTACGGCCTGCTGGAGGTGCCAGCGATAGGTTCCGTCCGAAGCGCGGAGAGACCTGGTTTCGGATGAAAAATTCCGGCCCGAGTGCACGCCCTCCCAAAAGCTCCTGGCGGCTATCTCCCGATCCTCAGGGTGAACCGCGGTCATCCACGCCTCGGGATGCGACTGGACATAGACAGAGGTCTGACCTGCGAATTTGAGCCAAACCTGATTCACAAAATCTACCGTCCCATCAGGCTTGAGTGTCCAAGCGGATACAGGAAGATGCTGCAGCAACCCAACCTGGAGTTGAAGATCGGTATAGAGGGCGGCATTCTCAAGGGAGATAGCCGCTTGTGAAGCCAGTAACTGTAGTACTGCAAGCCGATTCGGCGTAAAAACGTGCGATGTTAGATTGTTCTCAAGATAGAGTGCCCCGACGAGCTTCTTCTGTTTGACGATCGGCAGGCACAGTATCGATTTACAGCGCTTGCGGCCTACATATTCGTCCCTTGAATAGATGCCGTCCGTGGAAGCGTCACCCAGAAGGACGCTTTTCTGTGTCCGGACCAAGTAATGCAGCGCGGATTGAGGTAGATCGAAGGGTGTGATGGCTGCTTGGCGAACCGCAACCTCGATGTTGCCTCGGCTGATGGTGGCTTCAGCTTCAATCCGCGGCTCACCGTCTCGAATCAGAATCAACAAACCTCGTTCGGCTCCAGCATGTTCAATGGCGGTACGCATGAGCGTATTGATGAGCCTTTCCTGCTCGATCTCTCCCGATACCGCCTCCGATACGCGAAGGACGGTCTCCAGATCAAGTTGTTCGACCGACGCGAGAATGGTGCCCGTATCGGATGAGGTCCGTTCTACTTTCATTCCCTGATACCGCTCCTCGAGTTGCCGAACCTTCGCTACCGCGCCCCAACGTAGATAGCAGTCCCGGGCCTCTCGCCAGTAGAGTTGCGCGATTTTAGGAAGACCACGTGCCGAATAAGACTGTGCTGCACACTCGTTGGCGACCGCCTCACAATGCGTTAAGCCGTTGTCGTGTGCGGAACGAATCGCCGCTTCGTAGAGGTGTTCCGCCTCGAGCACCCGGCTTCCGATGCGCGCGATTTCCGCGCTTACGAGTGCCGCTCTAGTCGCGAAATTTGCTGGACAATGCATTGCCCAAACTTCGAGTTGGCGGTGATGGTCGTTCAGGGCGGCAAGATGATTTGGCTTCTCTTCGGGAGAAGCGGTGTTCCAGGCGGCAGCATTTGCAAGAGCGGCATAGAAGCGGAAATCGCCCGTTTCTACTTGGGATGCGGCCGACCAAAGCAATTGATAAGCCTTCCGCGACGCGTCCACAGCCGATGTGTTGTCGCCGGCGAAAAATCTGGCCTGCAGCTTTCGAGTCCAATAGAAGAATTCGGATAGAACCAGCAAAGGATTACTAGCAAGCCGATGTTCCGTATCCGTTTCGTTATAGTTCTGAGAGTCGAAGCATCCAAAAGCGGGAGTCAGACCGCGAAGCGTACGTATGAGACCTAATTGCGCGTTGGTATTTTCAACCACCAGGCCAAAACCGGCTTTCGTCACGAAGCTGAGGCCTTTCTCCGCCTCAGCCTGCACTTCCGAAAGATGTTCACCCACGGCCAGATAGTTGGTAATTGACGAATGCCAACTGTAGGCAGAGAAGGTGAGGTCGCCGGTTTGATATGCGACATCAAATGCCCGCCGGATCAACTCACGTCCATTCAAGGCATGCTTCGCCCAAGGTGTCAGGGTGCCAAACGAAACGTAAGTTCTCGCTTGGTAGCGAGTCAGGTTGCGCTTTTCGATGAGGTCGTATCCCAGCTGACCAAATCGGAACCCATCTGTGTAGTTATTGAAGCGTGGCCCCGCGAACATCCCGAACCAGACGAAGCCGAAGCACGATGCATCGCAATTACCGTGTTCGAGGCAAAGGCTCACCATACGGAAGACGACGAGACTGGATAGGTTCTCATCGAAAAACATGGCAGGGTGAACCATTTCAGTGAACACATCCAACATGTCAAGGACATTGGGATCACTGAGTTGGGGCAAGTCCACAAGCTCTTCGATTTCACGGTCGCCAACCAGGGACCCTATCCGGTCGTACTCCCGAAGGACATCATCGCGCGACGGATGAGGCGACCAATCGGTGCCGTTGCGACGAAGGTAATCGAGGAACACTTCGATGGCACCGTCACTTCGATCCAGCGTCGTATAAAGGGTGACCAGCAATCGCGTCACAAGCGCAAAATCGTGATGGGTGTTGGCCCGCCGCGCCAACATGGTGAGACGGACTTCGGCTGCCACCATATCTGCAGTCAGCAGTTCGCATTCGGCGATCAGAGACTCGATCGAGAAGACGAGGTGATGGCTATCTTGCCAGGCTTTCTCATTTAGTAGTGAGCGCCCGGCATACAAGTATTTCAGCGCTGAGGCAAAGGCTGCGGATGCCTTCGCCCGCTCACCCGCGATCAGATTGAGATGAGCTGCTTGCTCGAGTTCTCCGATATCGGTGATGAGGTGTGAGCCACGATTGAGTTGATTGACAATGTCGAATATTGTTTCTTCCAGTCGCGTTTGCGGGGTGGTCTCGATGAGAATTCTGCCGATACGCAAATGGGTCTGCGCGCGTTGTTGCTCCGGAATCAGAGAGTAAGCTGCTTCCTGGACTCGGTCATGAAGAAAGCGATAGGAGTTCTCTGAGCTGAGGATGAGGCCCGCCCGAACTGCTTCCCGGAGTCGATCATGCATTTGTTCTTTTGAATCCTCGAACACTGTTTGCAGTAGTTCGAAACTCGCGCTGTTTCCCAGGCAAGAGAGTTGCTTCAAAGACGCTTGTGTTGCACTTTGAAACCGACCCAGCTTTCCGACCATTAGGTCCACTACATTGGCTGTGTAGCCTATATAACTAAATGTTGAGTTTGTAAGTATTCATAAATCGTAATTTCATTGTTTTGTTATCTGTTGTCGGTACTGAACTTAAAAAGCAAATGCTAGTTACATTTAAAAAGTTAGATTCTGACTTAATTCAGTG
>CAZZYB010000338.1:0-5007 GCA_964658125.1 uncultured Acetobacteraceae bacterium
CGATCTCGTATTCCTCCTCCGGGACCGGTCCCTTGACGCCGAGGATTTCGCGGTCGAGGAAGGGGTGTCGAAAGGTTGCGCGGTCGAGGGCGGAGCCGAGAAATTCGGAAGACGCGACGGCTTCCTGGAGACCGCTCAGGAGATCGCAGGCCTTGACCACCTGATCGACCAGAGGCTGCGCGACGATGTAGGTGCCGGAGGTCGTGTCCAGCGCGACGTATGTGACCTCAGGATTGAACGCGATAGCCATCGACGCCGGCAGCGTCCACGGAGTCGTCGTCCAGATGATCGTGTAAACGTCCTTACCAGCAAGTCTTGGATCGATATTCTCCGCCGGCGAGGTCAGCTTATAGCGGACGTACACACTCGGCGACGTGTGCATCTCGTACTCGACCTCAGCCTCAGCCAGCGCCGTATGATCATGCGAGCACCAGTAAACCGGCTTCAACCCTTTGTAGACGAAGCCGTTTTCGTAAAACCCATAAAACGTTTCAAGTATGCGTGCTTCGTACGGGAAGTCCATCGTCGCGTACGGCTTCTCCCACCGCCCGAACACGCCCAGCCGCTTGAACTGCGAGCGCTGCAGATCAATAAACTTAGCCGCGTATTCGCGACAGGCTCTGCGCACGGCTACCGCGGGCATTTCGAGTTTCTTCCCGCCTAGCTTCTCATCCACCTTGATTTCGATAGGCAGCCCGTGGCAATCCCAGCCTGGGACGAACGGGGCGTCGAACCCGGCCATCGTCTTGGTCTTGATGACGAAGTCCTTGATGCACTTGTTGAGAGCGTGGCCCAGATGAATCGCTCCATTAGCGTACGGCGGGCCATCGTGGAGGATGTACTTCGGAGCCCCTTCTCGAGCCGCGCGGATCTTTCCGTAAAGGTCGGCGGCATCCCATTCGGCGAGACGTGCGGGCTCATTCTGCGGCAGATTCGCCTTCATGGCGAACTGCGTTTGCGGCAGGTTGAGCGTGTCTTTCAGGGTCTTCGGCTTTGGTGCGTCGGGCATCCGGTCTCCGTCGTGGCGCGTACTCAGAGCAGAGCGTTTGGCTGCTACTCCAAAACCTCTATTGTAAGGCTCTGGGACCGAAGATGACGGAACCCAGACAGGCGCGAGACACTTTGCCGCTCTCGCGCGTCTAATATGTCGGAGTGTCCTCCAGCACGAGACAGTAGAATGGAGGCTAGGGCTTAGCGGCTTTCTCCGATGTATTCGAACCTGCAACGCCCGATATCTTCTTATGGCCGAATCTCTACTTTTGCCTCCCGAACTCGAACCGCCTCCAACCTCAACGCCGTTGCAGCCTGCTGCGGAAACGCCGCATGTGGGGACGGAGCTGAAGGAAGAAGGCGTGTTCACGTCGCTCATCAGCAGCTTCCGCGATGTGTTTTTTCCGGAGAAGCTGCCGCCGCTGGAACTGGAGTCGAAGCCGGTTTACGTTGCCGACCCGATGAAGTTCAAGCGCAGCCCGCTCTCCACGGGGATTGCGATTGCGGCGCACGTTGCGGTGATTCTGCTGATCCTGCTGGCGATTGCGAAGCATGTGAACCTGGTCAAGACGACGAAAACAAACCTGACGTCGATCGAGGTTCCTCCGCCTCCTCCGGTAGCGCCAAAGGCCGACAAGATTGGCGGCGGCGGTGGCCAAAAGGGGCCAACTCCCGTGACGCAGGGACATTTACCGAAGTTTGCGACGCAACAGATTGTTCCCCCTAAGGCACCACCGCTGATTGAGGCGAAGCTGGCTGTCGAGCCGACAATCGTGATGCAAAAAGATTTGAAGATGGCCGACAACAAGATGCCGGACCTGGGCGTGCCGAACTCGAACCTCAAAGGGTTTTCGATGGGCAACGGCAATGGGTCGGGAATCGGGTCGGGCGACGGCAGCGGCCTGGGGCCGGGATCTGGCGGCAATACGGGTGGCGGACCCATGCACATTGGCGGTTCGGTTCGTCCGCCTTCGGTGCTTTATTCGGTCGAGCCGGAGTTCTCGGAAGAGGCTCGCAAGGCGAAGTTCTCAGGCAACGTGCAGGTGTATCTGTGGGTCGATGAGAATGGCAATCCATCGCATGTGAAGGTCGTTCGCGGCGTGGGCATGGGGTTGGACGAGAAGGCGATCGAAGCTGTTCGCCAGTACAAGTTCAAACCTGCATTGCAGAATGGTAAGCCGGTGAAGGTTGATCTTTATATCGATGTGAACTTCCAGATTTTCTAAGGGCAGGAAGTAGGAAGTAGCAAACAGGGCTCGCCGATGTATTGGCGGGCCTTGTTGTTTGTTCACGTTGGCGCAGCGACGCAGATTCCCTGCGGGAATGATAAAAACAACCAGATTCACTCGCGCGGCGAAATGACAATCTGGACTTAGCTGGCTACGGCCATCTGGGTCTCCGCGAACGTCATGTTGTCGGCGGGGCTGCCGGTTTCGGCTTTCCAGTTGAGGAAGATGCGACCGTAACTCAGGGTCGTGGATTCTTCAGGGGCTACGCCGAGCTGGTCAAGTACGGAGTCGATCCAGGCGGGATCGCCTTCCAGCTCGGCCCAGATGCCGATTGGTGTTTCATCGACGACCAGATGCCCGGGTGATGTGGTGGATTCCCACTCGGTGCGGAACTTTTCATATTGGAAAACGGGGTGATACCCCAGTTGCGCGAAAATTTCGATGAGGGCCTCGCAGTCGTCGATGCCGCTCTCGGTTTCGATGCGCGTCTTGTAGCGCGCTGTGGTGTCGTTGGCGGCCGGGAGACGCTTGTGCGTGAGGGTGCAGCGATTGCCGTACGTGCGCAGGCGGAGGATCTGGCCGCGGCCGCGGAGGGTGCGGTCCGGGCTGTCGTAAAGGGTGTTCTGCTCGAAGGTGCGCTCGGTCTTCAGGCGGAAGTCTAAGCCGTCGACTTTGCGGCGAAAGGCTTGCGGGTCGGAGACGGGGAACTTGAGTTCAATCTCAGCGCCATGCATGCAGGTCAGTATACGACCGGATGCGGATACCATGGGCTTGTGCAAAAAACGCTTCAATTGAATTCGGCGCACCAGGCCGATCTGGAACGCGCAGCAGCTCTGCTGCAAAGCGGAGGGACTGTCGCATTCCCGACTGAGACGGTATACGGGCTGGGGGCAAATGCGCTCGATGCAGCCGCGGTGGCGAAGATTTTTGACGCCAAGCAGAGGCCGGCCTGGGACCCGCTGATTGTGCATCTTGCGGATGTGGCGGTGCTGGCGGAAGTCGCTGAAGTGGGGCAGGAGTTGGAGGCCCGCGTCCGGGCGCTGGCGGAGGCGTTCTGGCCGGGGCCGCTGACCTTGCTCCTGCCGCGGACTCGCGCTGTCCCCGATGCGGTGACGGCGGGGCGGCCGCTGGTCGGGGTGAGGGTTCCGGCGCATCCGGTGGCGCTGGAGTTGTTGCGGCTGGCGGGAGTTCCGGTAGCGGCGCCTAGCGCCAATACCTTCGGCCATACGAGCCCGACAACGGCGGCGCATGTACTGGCCGATCTCGACGGACGGATCGATGCGGTCGTCGACGGAGGAGCTACAGCCGTGGGGGTGGAGTCTACAGTGCTCGACCCGCAGGAGATGATGATCTATCGGCCCGGAGCGGTCACGGCGGCGCAAATTAAGGCCGTTTGCGGGGTGGCGGTGCGGATGTATGCGGCTCCGCAGGAGACGGTGCCTCACGAGGCGCAGCCGGCCCCGGGAGTGGGGATTCGGCATTACGCGCCGCGAGCCAAGGTAGTGCTCGTGGAGGGCTCAGCGGAGGCAGTCGCGAAGGCAGTGGGGTCGAACGTTGGGGTGATGCTGCCGGATGGCTGGGAAGCGCCGGCGGGGGCGGTGGTATTTGCGTGGGGCGATTGGGGGAGCGCGGAAGAACTGGCGGCGCGATTGTTTGCAGGTCTGCGGGCGCTGGATGAATTGGGCGTTGCGGAAATTGTCTGCCCCATGCCGGCAAGTGACGGCATCGGGCAGGCAGTCCGCGATCGTTTGGAGAAGGCCGCGCGCGAGGCGTAACTATTTCATGATGGTGCTGGCGGTATGGCTTTCGCTGGCTTTAAAGAGGTACTTGATGCCGGCTTTGTAGACCATCACGCGAAGGCGGCCGACGCGCAGTTTCACAACGCACTTGTCGTACCACTCGATGACGCCTTTGAGCTCTTCGCCGTCTTCCAGGACGACCATCATCTCGGTCTGCATCTGCATCTGCTTCTGGAAGTAGAAAGCCTCGGCATGGGAGCTTTCGGTAATCGTGTTTTGCTCTGCCATCGCGTGAGTGAGGGGGTCCTCCGCCTGGACGGCCAGCAGGCCGTGACCGCTGTCGGAGCGGCGTCGGTCGAGCACGGGCAGGTGCGGACGGATGAGCTTGCGCGTGCCGTTAAAGGTGGCAGCTTCCTGACGATCTTTGGTGGTCTCTGTCAAATCAATTCCTCGTTGCAAAAAATAACTGCTCTTGAACCCGGGGCGTGTGCAGTATTTGGATGCAGAGACGTAGCCGGGGGACGCTACGTTTCAGGGGCAAAAACCCTAAGCGGCCGGAATTAGTGACGAGTGGCGGACTCGAGGCCTGCGGAGAAGGCGTCGAGCGAGAGTCCGCGGAGCAGGTTGCGGCGCATTCCGGTCTGCACCTGGTCGAGTCCGCGCACCGCGCGTTCGATCCAGGCGAAGTCGAAACTGTCCGCCAGCGTGCGCAGTTCGGGGAGAACGTCCACGTTGCGGGCGCGGTCGGCCGCGCCGCCCTGGAGCAGCAGAAGGTCCTCAAGTACACTGCCCATCGCACGCAGCAGCGCCGAAGTCTTCACCTGGCCTTCCGCCCCGGCCCGATAGGTCTCCGTCATTTTAAAGAGAGCGGTGTGGTCGTTCGCCTGCGCCGCATTTCGGATCAGCACGAGCGCGTCGTTGCGTGACGCCAGGTACTCAGGGAGATCGAAGCCAAGGGCGCGGCCCGCTGCGCCTTCAGACAACCGAGCGATCAGGGCGCGGTGGGTTTGCGTCCACTCGGGGCGGGAGCGCGCGAGGAGCGCTTCGAT
>CAZZYB010000339.1:0-4982 GCA_964658125.1 uncultured Acetobacteraceae bacterium
CCCCCCACAAACAAATCCGCCCTCCGCATCAGCGCAACCAACCCAGCGACGTTGCAGACCACCATCCGCACCGCACCGCCGCTAGCAGCGACGACCTTCAACGCCACCTCATCGTCGTTGCGTGCAGCATTTACCACCACGTCTAAACCCTTTGCTTTGAGGTGCCTGCCAAGCTCGCCGAACCTCTCCGCCGGCCACTGCTTGGCTCCCCACCCGCCGCCAGCGCCAAGCACACAAAGCGGCCGAGCCAGGACCTCTTTCTCGGCCCATTCTTCGGCCCACTCCTCGCGCGGCAGCTCGACCTGAGACGGCACCAGCTCTACACCAGTCGCGTCTCCCAACAGCGCCGCGCATTGCTCCACCACATGCGTCCCGAGCCGCGTCAGCACAGTCCTGTAGAGCCGCGCTGCCAGAGGCTCGCGAGGGTCCGCATAACCCACAAACCGCTTCGCGCGCGCAAATCCACCAACCACAGCCGACCTTAGCGTCCCCTGCATGTCGACGACAAGGTCGTAGTCAGCGCCGCGCAACTCGCGCCGCAGTTTTCCGATCGATCGCATCGTCGGAAGCGCGTTCGCCGCCTTCGACCACAGCTTCGTATCGGCCAGGTGCGCTCGACGCACGACCACCCCGTGGCCGTCGCCGTCCACCAGCAGCGGAGCCCAGCGCGGGTCGATCACCCAATCGATCTGCCACTCCGGCCGCGCCTTGTGCAAAGCGGTGACCGCCGGGAGCGCATGCAGCACGTCGCCCATCGCGCCGATGCGCAGGATCAGAATCTTCATAACAGCCGCTCCTCCAACTCACTCATCACTTCCGCGGGGTTTAAAAACGAAGTCTCAAGCGCGACGATTATAAGCGGCCCCACCGTCTCCAGCCGCTCGCGCATCGCAGCCGAAAGCTTGACCGCATCTTTCTCCGTAGTCACCAAACCGCTGGCATTCAGGCCCTTCGCAATCTTGATAATGTGCTCAATGCCGGGCTCGGTATAGGCATGATGATCGCCAAACACAACCGTTTCGATCACCCCGCAGCCAGCGTCATGCAGCATCTCCGCAAAGCCCTCCGGCCGTGCAATCGCGCAGAAAGCCACCGGCCGCAGGCCCGCGCTGAACACCCCCAGCGGTGCAGGGAAGCGCAGCCTGCGTTCGATCACCCACACCGGCGTTCCCGGCCGCACCAGTTCGCGCACCCGGGCCGTGATTCGCAGCCGCTCTTCCTGCCGGATCAGCACCGCATCCGCCCGCCGCAAAGCCCCCAGCGGCTCACGTAGATTGCCCGCAGGCAACAGCGAGTCCAGCAAGTCCTCGGCTGTAATCAGCACCAGGTCGAACCTCCGCTTCAGTTGGCGGTGCTGAAATCCGTCGTCCAGCAAATGAACGCTCTTGCTTTTCTTGTCATCCTTCACCGTGGGCGAACGATCTGCTTCCGCCCGCGTCCCCACTTCAAATCGATCCGCACCCACCCACACCGGCACGCCCGTAGCCTGCGCGATCAGCGCCGGCTCGTCTCCAAATCGCGCAGCCAGCGTCTGACGGTCGCCCCGGCGCTCCTGCTGCACGGGCACCTGCTGTTTTCTGAAATCCCGAACCAGCTCCACCCCTTCACCGCTACGCCCATACCCCCGCGACAACACGGCGACATCCCACCCACGCTCCCGCAGCAGCTTCGCCAGCGCGATCACCACCGGAGTCTTCCCGGCACCTCCAGCCGAAAGCGAACCCACACTCAACACCGGCCACGTCAGCGCCCGCACCTTCAGCACGCCAACGGCCCGCAGGCCATCCTTCACAGCGAGGCCCACACCATACAACGGAACCAGCGGCCAACCCCACCACCGCCGCGCACTCATCGGGGCCCCCTCCCCTGAATCATCTCAACCACTGCTGCGACCGTTCGCCCTGTCGCGCCCTGTAGCCGCTCGAACACCTGCTGCCCACGAATACCGACCTCGCGATCAGAGATTCTTCTTCCCAGCAAATTCAGAAGTACCTCATGGGCGACGAATTCGTCCTTCACGATGCAGATTCCATCTACCGCATTCATCTGTGAAACGATATCGCGAAAGTTCTCATAGGATGGTCCAATCACCACCGGCACTGCAAACTGCGCTGGTTCGAGTGGATTGTGACCTCCCCTTTTCACCAAGCTACCGCCGACGAATGCCGCTACCGCGATGCCGTACACAGCCGCAAGGTCGCCAATCGTATCGAGTACAACGATCTTCTTGTGCATTATGCTTGTGACCCCGTCGTTCAGCAATTCCGTCGCTCGAACCGTTGGGCCGAAATTCCCTGCTAACTCTGTTACTGCACTAAATCGTTCTGGATGCCGCGGAGCGATAACAAGCAGCGTCTCTGGATGGCTTTGCCAAACCGGTCCCATCGTCCCCTGAAGAAGAATCTGTTCCTCAGGCTGAGATTGATCATCCACCGTACTTCCCGCCACAATGATCGGCCGCCCTCCCGCCGCCTCCCGAATCAACTCCGCGACCCGGCTCTCCTTCGGAGCCCGCACGTCATACTTCAGATTCCCCGCCACCCTCACCCTCTCCGCGCGAGCGCCCATCGCCACCAACCGTCGCGCATCTTCCTCGCTCTGCGCCAGCCACAACGTCACCTTGCGCAGAGCCCGTGCCCACACCACGCGCAGCTTTCTCCCTCGCGCAAAAGACCGGTCACTCACCCGCGCATTCACCACCGCTACCGGTATCCCTCGGCGCGGGCACTCCTCCAGCATCCGCGGCCACAACTCGCTCTCCATCAGCACCACTGCCGCGGGTTTGAGAGCACGCAAATAAGCCCGCACAGCCCAGCCAAAGTCCAGCGGATAGTAGAAGACCCGCTCATTGCCAAACCTCTGCCGAGCCAGCGCCTGCCCGGTCCGCGTCGTCGTCGACACCACCGCCGTCCACCCTTCCCCCAGCGCCGCTTCCAGCTCCCCCACCAGCCGCGAAGCCGCCAGCACCTCGCCGACACTCACGGCATGAACCCAGACGACCTGCTTACTCTTCACCGCGTCCCGCAACGCCGCAGGCACACGCCCCAGCCGTTGCCACAGGCCTTCGCGATAGCGCTCGGTCGTCGCCATCCGCAGCAACCACCACGGCGAGCTCACCACCAGCGCCATCGTCAACCCCAGGCTGTAGAGCAGCATCACCATCCTTCGCCGCCCGCTTTCTTTCCATCCTGCATATCGTCAGAGCATAATCGACCTATGCGCCGTCTCGCCCTCGTCCTTGCCCTTACGTTGCCTCTCGCGGTCGCCGCTCATGCTGAAAAAGCGCGCAAACCCAAGCCTGCACTGCCCGCCGCGCAATATCCCTTTTTCGACCGCCATCCGCTCGACAAGATCACCGTAGCGGCCGAACCCTGCGACACCAAGGACACTCTCCCCGACACGCGCCTCGACTACTCGCATCATGGCTTTCTCGTCGTCCGCATCATCGTCACAAACGATTCCGACCAGGCTGTCTCGCTCGACGACGCTCGCATCCACTTCATCGCGCAGGGCAACCAGGTCGTGCAGGCCGCCACGGACGAAGAGCTGCAGCGCCGCATGTTCTCGAAAAAGTCCGCCGCCGGAACAACGATTCCGATGCCCGCGCCCATCCCCTCCATCACCATCCACCACAAGCCGGTCGACAAACAAATCATTGCGGACGACGCCGACTTCGGCTTTCCCACCACGACGGTCGCGCCGCATACTACCGTCTCCGGCTATCTCTACTACGACACCCGCGACATCGACGACCCCGTTCTCGACCACGCCAGCATTGAACTCCGCCAGATGCGAATCGCCGCCTCCAACAAGGAGCTCGAAAGTTTCGAAATTCCCCTGAAGCCCTCTGCTGAATCGGCAAAGTCGACCGCCACTAAGCCGGCTCCATAGTCCACATGCTCTCCATCCGCTCCGCCACACCCGACGACATTCCCACCATCCTCGCCTTCATCCGCGAGCTGGCGATCTACGAGCGCGAGCCCGACGCCGTGCTTGCCACCGAAGCCGACCTGCTGCGCGACGGCTGGGGCCCAACGCCGCGCTTCACCGCGTTGATCGCGGATTACGAAGGCGCACCCGCAGGGTTCGCGCTCTACTTCACCAGCTACTCCACGTGGCGAGGCCACCACGGCATTCGGCTTGAGGACCTCTACGTTACGCCCACGCTCCGCGGCAAGGGAATCGGCAGAGCGCTCCTCGCAAAACTCGCGCAGATCGCCGTCGAGCAAGGATGCCCCCGCTTGGAATGGGACGTCCTCGAATGGAACGCGCCTGCGATCGCCGTGTACGAAGCCGTCGGCGCAAAGATGCTCACCGAGTGGCGCATTATGCGGCTTGCCGATGACGCCCTGAAAGACCTCGCCGCACAATCGTCGTAGGCGAACCACGTATCCTTGAATCAATGAAGAAGATCCACATCATCGGCGGAGGCCTCGCCGGTCCCGAAGCCGCACTGCAAGCCGCCGCCGCAGGCTGCGAAGTCACCCTTTACGAGATGCGTCCCACGCGCTCCACCGAAGCCCACCAGACCGCCGACTTCGCCGAGCTCGTCTGCTCCAACTCGCTGAAATCCGAAAGCGAAAACACCGCGCCGTGGCTGCTCAAACAGGAGATGCGCCGTGCCGGTTCCTTCCTCCTCAAAGCTGCCGATGAAGCGGCAGTCCCTGCCGGCCACGCTCTCGCCGTCGACCGCGAAATCTTCTCCCAAAAAGTCGCCGCGCAGATCGCGCAAACCCCCAACATCACGGTCGTCCGCGAAGAAGTCACGCAACTCGACGAGCGCGCCGCCGACACCATCACCGTCCTCGCCAGCGGCCCCCTCACCAGTGCGCCTCTCGCCAAAGAACTCCAGCGTCTCACCGGCGCCGAGCACCTAGCCTTCTACGACAGCATCTCCCCCATCGTCGACGCCGCCACCATCGACATGGACAAGGTCTACTTCGCCGCTCGTTGGGATAAGGGCACCGCCGACTACATCAACT
>CAZZYB010000340.1:0-4973 GCA_964658125.1 uncultured Acetobacteraceae bacterium
AAAGAGGCCGAAGACTCCCGCCATCGCCATGATGAGGTGGAAGTGAGCGACGACGAAGAAGGTGTTGTGGAGGTACTGGTCGAGGATGGGTTGGGCGAGAATGGGGCCGGTCAGGCCTCCGGCGATGAAGAGCGAGACGAAGCCGAGGGCGAACAGCATGGCGGTGGTTAGACGCGGACGCGAGCCCCAGACGGTGGCGATCCAGCTGAGGACTTCGGCGGATGCGGGGACGGCGATGGCCATGGTGGAGATGGCGAAGGCTGAACCGGCGAAAGGGCTGAGTCCGGCGACGAACATGTGGTGTCCCCAGACGAGCATGCCGAGGCCGCCGATGAGGAGCGTGACCGCGATCATGATGCGGTAGGCGAAAACGCGGCGGCGAGCGAAGTTGGCCAGCACCATCGACGTCAGGCCCATGCCGGGAAGGATGGCAATGTAGACCTCGGGGTGTCCGAAGAACCAGAAGAGGTTGAGCCAGAGCAGAGGGGAGCCGTCGGAGGGAGTGTGGACGAGGGCTCCGTTGACGACAAGTGTGGCGGGGAGAAAGAAGCCGGTGTTGAAGTGGCGGTCGCAGAAGAGCAGAAGCAGAGCGGCGAGCAGGACGGCGAATGCCGGGAGCGAGAGCAGCGCGGCGGTGAACCATCCCCAGACGGTGAGCGGGAGACGGTGCCACACCATGCCTTCGCAGCGCAGGCAGATGATGGTGGTGAGCATGTTGACCGCGGCCATGCAGGTTGCGAGAGAGAAGAGTGCGATGCTCGTCAGCCAGAGGTCCATTCCGGCAGCTTGACCGGGGCCGGAGGAGGCGATGGCGGAGAGTGGGGGGTAGGCTGTCCAGCCGGAGATGGCCGTGCCTCCTGCCACGAAAGGTGAAGCGAGCAGGACGGCGAGGGCGGCGGCGGTCGTCCAGAATGCTGCGGCGTTGAGGGTGGGGAAGGCCATGCGGCGGCTGCCGATCTGTGCGGGGAGGATAAGGTTTCCGAAGCCCCATAGCGGCGCGACTGTCAGGACGAAGAACAGCATGAGGGTGCCGTGGAGGGTGACGGCGCCGAGGTATTCCTCGGGGAGGATGGGGCCGTGCAGCGGGAGACGCCAGTCGGGCCAGGTGAGGTGGAGACGCATCAGGAGCGAGAGCAAGACGCCGGCGATGAGCGCGACCGATGAGAGGGACAGGTAGGCAAAACCGAGGGTGCGATGCTTCATCGCGATGCCCCGGTGGCGTGTTGCGTAAGCCAGTTCTGGAAGTCGTGCTCCGGAAGGACGCGGAGGGTGGCGGCCATGCGATAGTGGCCGAGACCGCAGAGTTGCGTGCAGAGGATGGCGTAGTCGCCGGGGGTGGTGGGCGTGAAGTGGATGTGGATGGTCTGGCCGGGGACGGCGTTTTGTTTGAGACGCATTTCGGGGACGCTGAAGCCGTGGATGACGTCCTGCGAGCGGAGGCGGAGGTCGACTTCGCGGTGGGCGGGGAGGACCAGTTGGCTGGAGACGAAGTCGTCTTTTCCTGCGTCGTCAGAGGGGTCGAGGCCTACGGGATTGCCCTCGCCGGGGGCGACCAGTTCGGGCCGGGTGGCTCCGAAGGCTGCGTCCTTGCCGGGATAACGGAAGTACCAGGCGAACTGCATTCCGGTGACCTCGACCTGTAGCGCGGCGGGATCCGGGCCGGTGTAGCGCTGGGCCCGCCAGAGGGCTTCGGCTCGGACGGCGAGGAAGGCGAAGAGGATGGCGAGGGCGGCGAGGGGGAGGAACTCGATGAGGGACTGGCGGCGCGGGGTTCTGATTCGGCGCTTTATCAGTCCGCCTAAGAGCAGGAGGTGCGCGAGAGAGAGAAGGGCGAGGGCGATCCAGAGATTGAGCAGGAGGTGGCGGTCGAGGGCTGGGCCGTGCGCGGAGGCGTCTGCTGGAAGCATTTGGGTGAGCAGACAGGCCAGCGGCGGCAGGGGCATGGGTTGATTGTAGTCAGCTTGGACGGGGAGTGTTCCGGTACGAACGCAGATCCCCTGCGGGGATGACAACCAGGGAGGCTAGGGCATTTTGGCCTTGGCTACCATGTCGAGGAAGAGCTGGTGGATGCGGAGGTCGTGGCCTAGTTCGGGATGGAAAGTGGCCGCGAGGAGGTGGCCTTCGCGGACCAGAGCGGGGTCGTCGCCGCGGCTGGCGATGGTTTCGACGGCGGCGCCGATGTGCGCGATGCGGGGAGCGCGAATGTAGACCATCTCGAGCGGGCCGCCGGGGAGGGTGGTTTCGTTGTGCAGGATGACGGAGTCGTTCTGGCGGCCGTAGAAGTTGCGCTCGACGGCGATGTCCATCGCGGCAAGTGAGCGCTGCGGTGGGTTGGCTACGTCTTTGGCGAGGAGGATAGCGCCAGCGCAGGTGCCGAAGGTGGGTTTCTGGCGGACGAAGGTGCTGAGGGCGTCGAAGAAGCCGGCACGTTCGAGATGTTTGAGGAAGGTCGTCGACTCGCCGCCGGGGATGATGAGGCCGTCGAGGTCGGCCAGCTGTTCGGGTTTGCGGACGAGGATGGCGGTGGCCCCGAGCTGGCGGAGCATGGCGGCGTGGGCTTCGTAGGCGCCTTGGAGGGCGAGGACGCCGATGGTGGGCGGAGTTGGTGTCATTGGTTGAAAAGCCCTGAGTTACTTAGGTTATCAGTGATCCTTCTTGGTAAAGAGACAATGTAAAGATGATATTCTTTACTTGTGCGCGTGGAGGATGTATGGGAACTTCGAGCACTATTAGCAGCAAGGGACAGGTGACAGTGCCTGCGGAAGTGCGGAAGCGGCTGGGTGTGAAAGCCGGTGATCGAATAGAGTTTGCGCTCGAGAATGGCCGAACTGTGTTGAAGCCTTTACGAGACGAAGAGAATCCTTTTGAAAAATGGGTCGGGACCGCACCTACAAAGTTTGGCAGTGAAGAGGCCATCTTCGATTGGATTGCGGAAATGCGCGGAAGTCGCGGGGATGACGAGTGAAGACGGCAGTAGACACCAACGTCAGTTCCATTATCTGGGAGGGTGGGCCGCGAGCATCGCTTGCATTGCGTTTGTTCGGCGAAGCGCACGCTTATGGCCTGGTAGTTCTATCTCCGATTGCCTACGCTGAGATGCTTGCAAATCCGAACGTCACTGAGCAATACGTGAAAGGTTACATTGAGGACACTCGGATCATCCTCGATCTAGCGCTTTCGAGCGAGGTTTGGGAAGAAGCTGGGCGTAGATTTCGAAGATTTTCAGCGCGCAGGAAAACGTCGGGTGGTGGCGAAGAGCGGCGGCTGTTGGCTGATTTTGTCGTTGGAACTCATGCATTGTTTCAGGCGAATCGTCTGCTGACGTTCGATCGGGGACGATATGAGAGAGATTTCCCGGAACTGGAGTTGGTGAACGGAACAACGCAGTAGAAAACGCTCCTGAAGGAGCGTTTTCTAGCGATCGTAGCCAAGGAACTACCAGCCGCGATTTTGCATGAGGTTCTTTTCTTCGATGGCTGCGGCGGCGAGGCCCTTCATGCTCCCCAGGGCGGCTTCGCTGGCTTCGGCTACGATGCTGGGGTCGTTGAAGTGGAGCGTGGCGAGGACGATGGCTTTGGCGCGGGAGACAGCTTCAGCACGCTCGTCCGGGGCGCACGGTTTGCCGACGTCCCCGGAGGTGCAGAGGCCTACCTCGGCGTCTTCCTTTGAGTAGATGGCGACGTTCAGGGGCTTCGCGCCATCCTTCATGAAGATGCCGGAGCCGACGAAGACCGTCTCTGCGCCTAGCTGCATCATCAGCGCGGCATCGGCGGGGGTTGCGATTCCGCCTGCGGAGAAGTTGGGGACGGGGAGCTTGCCGGCTTTGGCGACCATGCGGATGAGTTCGTAGGGCGCGCCGTGGACCTTGGCGGCGTTGTAGAGTTCCTCGTCGCCGAGCACGGTGAGGGCCTTGATCTCGCGTGTGATCTGGCGCATGTGCTGGACCGCGTGGACTACGTCGCCGGTGCCGGGTTCGCCCTTGGTGCGGATGAGGGCTGCGCCTTCCGAGATGCGGCGGAGAGCTTCGCCGAGGTTCTTCGCGCCGCAGACAAAGGGCGTCGTGAAGGCGTGCTTGTCGATGTGGTAAACCTCGTCGGCGGGGGTGAGGACTTCGGACTCGTCGATAAAGTCGACGCCGAGCGACTGCAGCACCTGGGCTTCGGCGAAGTGGCCAATGCGGGCCTTTGCCATCACCGGGATGGAGACGGTGGCGATGATTTCCTTGATCAGCTTGGGGTTCGCCATGCGGGCGACGCCGCCTTCGGCGCGGATCATCGCGGGCACCCGCTCCAGCGCCATGACGGAGACGGCGCCAGCTTCTTCGGCGATGCGGGCCTGCTCGACGTTCATCACGTCCATGATGACGCCGCCTTTGAGCATTTCGGCGAGACCGGTTTTGAGGCGCAGGGACGTTTGGCTGGCAGTGTTGTTTTGCTGTGTCATTTGCTTCTCCGAGCGGGTGCGTCATGCGCGAAGGCAGGGCACCAAAGAACAAGTTTATCAGTTTCGCAGGCAGGGCACGGTATCCGGTTTGCGGTAAGATTCGTCCAACATAACTGGGCGCCGATCACATACATCGTTCGAGGCACGCCAGCATCCCGCGCATTCGCTATGCTGGATAAGCAAACAAGCGCGTTCGGCGGGATAAAAAGGGAACTACATGAAGATTTTGATGGGCCTCAAGACCACGGTCGCCACGTTGCTACTCGCGACAGCCACAACCGCCCTGGCGAGCGCTCCGGATGCCAATGGGGTCGTACGCGAGACGCTGCCTAACGGCCTGCGGGTGGTGATTATTCGCAACACTCTGGCACCGGTCGTGACGGTGGAAATCAACTTCATGGTCGGCGGCAATGAGACGCCCGCCGGCTTCCCCGGCAGCGCCCATGCGCTGGAGCACATGGCTTTCCGCGGCTGCGAAGGCATGACGGCGGACCAGACTTCGGCGATCTACGCGCAGTTGGGAGGGCAGA
>CAZZYB010000341.1:0-4973 GCA_964658125.1 uncultured Acetobacteraceae bacterium
GCGGCTGGCTGGGGCGCGCGTGGTGTTCAGCTATCGGAGTGAGGAAGCTCGGGCTGGGGGCGTGGTGGCGGAGTTTGGCGGCGAGGAATTGTGCCGGGCTCTGCGGCAAGAGTTGGCGACTGCTGAGGATGGGCAGGCGTTGATCGCGGCGGCGATGGGGGTGTTTGGGCGGATCGATTGCCTGGTCGTGAACCATGGGATCTGGCCTCCGCATGATCAGCTGATCGCGGAGATGAGCGCGGCGCAGTGGCGCGGGACGCTGGGAGTGAACCTCGAAAGCGTCTTTGGGTTGGTGCAGGCTGGGGCGGCGGCGATGCTGGGTAAGGGTTCGGACGGCGTCCGGGGGCACATTGTGCTGGTGGCGAGTACGGCGGCGCAGCGGGGTGAGGCGTTCCATGCGGATTATGCGGCGAGCAAGGGGGCGCTGATTTCGCTGACCAAGAGCCTGTCGAGCGAACTGGGGCCGCAGGGGATCCTGTGTAACTGCGTGGCGCCGGGCTGGGTGCGGACCGAGATGTCCGCTGGAACACTTTCTGATCCTGACGCGTCCAAGAAAGCACTGGGATTAATTCCGCTGGGTCGCGCGGCGGAGCCCGAAGAGATTGCCGGGCCGATTGTGTTTCTGTGTACGCCGTGGGCCGGGTTCGTTTCCGGCGAGGTTTTCAATGTGAACGGCGGAGCTGTGTTGGTTGGTTGAAGGCAGGGATTAGGGAACAGGGATTAGAAAAGCAGGGGTCATGAGAGTTTGGCAGGGAATGGTTTTGAGTGCGGTGTTGGCTGGAGCGGCTGCGAATGCGGTGGCGCAGGCTTCTGCGATACAGAGCGCGGAACCGAATGTGGGTGCGAATACCGATGCGCATGGCCGGGAGCTTCTGGAAAAAATGGTGCAGGCCATGGGCGGCGATGCGTGGCGCGGTCGCCGCAACTGGAAGTCGACTGGGAATTTTGGCATCTTCTACAAGGGCAAGCCGAACGACGCTGCGCTGAAGTTTGAGGAGCTTCATCAGGTGGAACCGTACGCGACGCGGTTCCTGGTGATAACGCACATGGGCAGCGGTCTAACCGCTCTGCTGGGAATCCCGGTCGGCACAGACCATAAAGACATTGTGCAACTGCTGACGAGCGACAATGCGTATGAGATTACGTACCGTGGCAAGAGCGAACTTCCGAAAAATATCGTTACGGAACAGCTGCGGCAGCGTGCGCATTCGCTGGATGCGGTGCTTGGCTGGCTGAAGGAGCCGGGGACGCTGATCTCTTATGAAGGTTCGGCGATCGTGGCGAGGCGGCTGGCGGAACGCGTTTCGATTACGAATGACAAAAATGATTCGGTGACCATCGAAGTGGACGCGAACACCCATCTGCCGGTGAGTCGCGAGTTTCAGTATCGCGATGCGGAGTTCAAGGACCTTGATCTTGATCGCGAGGAGTATGACAACTACCAGATGCGCGATGGCGTGATGACGCCGTTCACGGTGACTCGCTATAAAAATGGCGACATGGTGGGGCAGCGGTTTCTTGCGGACATTCGCTACAACGTTGCGATCGATCCGGCGCTGTTCAATCCGGATGTGCCCCTGAGTGGCAAGCCGCCGAAAAAGTAGGCCCATAAGGCGGTGATATTCTGGGGCCGTCATGAGTGAAATAACCGAAGCTCAAGTTAGCGCAGCACCTGCGGTGGATGCACCGCAGAAGACCACGCTCGACATTGTCGAGATTATGGCGATTCTTCCGCATCGCTATCCGTTTCTGCTGATCGATCGCGTGATCGAGATGGAGCGCAAGGTGCGCATTGTCGCGATCAAAAATGTGACGGTCAATGAACCGCACTTTGTGGGACACTTTCCGGATTACCCGATCATGCCGGGCGTGTTGACTATTGAAGCGATGGCCCAAGCCGGCGGAGCGCTGCTGCTGACGGAGTTTTCCGATGAAGAACGCGCGGGCAAGCTGATGGTTTTTACGGGGATCGAGGAAGCGCGGTTCCGGCGGCCGGTGCTGCCGGGCGATCAGCTGCGGATCGAAGTGACGGTAGTGAACTGGCGATCGCGCGCGGTGAAGATGAAGGGCGAATGCACTGTCGACGGCAAGATTGTTTGCGACGCCACGATCACGTGTCAGCTGGTGCCGCGGGCGCGTAAGGCGAAGATTGAAGAGGCGGCAATCTAGTGGCAATCCATCCGACTGCGATTGTCGCTGACGGCGCGGTGGTTCCGGCAAGTTGCGAGGTAGGGCCGTACTGCACGGTCGGCCCGAACGTGGTGCTGGGTGAGGATTGCGAGCTGGTGTCGCATGTGGTGCTGGACGGGCATACGACGTTTGGGCGCGGGAACAGGATTTTTTCTTTTGCCTGCCTGGGGATTGCGCCGCAGGATTTGAAGTATGCGGGCGAGCCTACGCGGCTCGAAGTTGGCGACGACAACAGCATCCGTGAGTACGTCACGATTTCGCGCGGGACGGTGGGCGGCGGTGGTGTTACGCGGGTTGGGTCGGGCTGCTTGATTATGGCGTATGTGCATATTGGGCATGACTCGTCGATCGGCAATGGATGCATCCTGCCCAATGGCGCAACGCTGGCGGGACATGTGACCGTAGAAGATTATGCGACGCTAAGTGCGAACGCGCCGGTGCACCAGTTTTGCCGGATCGGTAAATATGCGTACATTGGCGGAGGAACTACGATTACGCAGGACGTGCTGCCCTTCTCGCTGACCTCGATCGAACGCAATAACCATGCGTATGGGCTGAATAAGGTGGGCCTGCAACGGCGCGGGTTTACGCCGGAGCAACTGCGCGAGTTGGGGGCTGCCATGCGTGTGCTGACGAGTGGAAAGCTGAATACTACGCAGGCGCTGGAAGTGATCCGCGAGATGCTGGCGAAGGATGGGACGCAGGAGCATGTGCGGTACCTGGCGGAGTTTGTGGAGGCTAGTGAGCGGGGCGTGATTAAGTAGCGGGAGTTATATCAGAACGGATATAATTAGTGAAGCGGTTGCTGTGGTTGGGTGATTCACGAAGCACGCTTCAGTCCTTTCCGGCAAAGGCTCAAGATCACCTGGGTTACGAGCTGGAAGGTGTGCAGGCGGGACGGCCAGCGACCGATTTCAAGCCCATGCCCAGCATCGGCGCGGGCGTCGAGGAGATAAGAGTATGGGTAGAGTCGGGCACGTATCGAGTGATTTACATCGCAAGGCTGGCGGAAGCGGTGTACGTATTGCACGCGTTTCAAAAAAAGACCCAGCAGACAAGCCAACGGGACGTCGAACTGGCCCGCACACGGCTCAAAGAACTTCTCCGCGTGCGAAAGCAATCTCAGAACCTCTCGTGATCGAAGAATTCGAATCGGTTTGGGAAGCCTTGGGCTATTCTCCCGAAGAGCGGGCCGATCTTGAGGCGCGATCAACGTTGATGCGACAAATCGAAGCCATCGTAAAGAAGGCCGGATGGACACAGGCTGAGGCAGCAAAGCGTTGCGGTGTGTCGCAGCCGCGTATCAACGACCTGTTGAGAGGAAAGTTCAGCAAGTTTTCTCTCGATGCGCTGGTGAGGATGGGCGGAGCGCTGGGTCGGCGGGTCAAGATCGAACTCGAAGCCGCATGACTGTATTGAGAGATCAAACGCTTGGCCTGATTGCCGGCAACGGGCGGTTTCCGTTCCTGTTGCTGGATGCGGCGCGGGCACATGGGTTGGATGTGGTTGTGGCGGCCATCAAGGAAGAGACCTCGCCGGAGATGGACGAGCGGGCGGCGCGCGAGCCTGAGCATGTGCGGGTGCACTGGATGTCCCTGGGTGAGTTGTCGCGGCTGATTGAGACGTTTCAGCGCGAGGGTGTGACGCGGGCCGTGATGGCGGGGCAGGTGAAGCATAAGCAGATTTTTTCGAGCATCCGGCCGGACTGGCGGTTGGCGAAGTTGCTGCTGAATCTGCGCACTCGGAGTACGGACATGCTGCTGGGAGCAGTGGCTAAGGTGCTGGGCGATGAGGGTATCGAGCTGATTTCTTCAACGAGTTTTCTGGAGCCGATGCTTGCGACAGAAGGGGTGCTGACGAAGCGCGGGCCGGATGAGACGGAGGGCGGCGACATCGCTTACGGCTTGACGGTGGCGCGTGGGATTGCGGGTTTTGACCTGGGGCAGACCGTCGTCATAGCTGCGGGAGCTTGCGTCGCGGTGGAAGCGATGGAGGGGACGGATGCGACGATCGCCCGCGCGGGGGCTCTATTTGCAACGATGGAAGATTCTGCGAGTACGCTGCAGAGGCGGCTGACGGTGGTGAAGGTGGCGAAGCCGAATCAGGATATGCGGTTTGATGTGCCCGTGGTAGGTCTGCCGACGATTGAGGCGATGCGTGCGGCGGGGGCTACGTGTCTGTGTGTCGAGGCGGGGCGGACGCTGCTGTTTGACCGCCGGGCGATGGTGGCGGCGGCGGACGAGGCGGGGATCGCGATTAGCGCCGAGCCTCGTGACAAAGTTGTGACGGCGTCGGCGTAAGATTGTGGCATTGGCGCGCGCGACATTCGAGCGGGCTCGCCCTCAGGAGAATTCATGTTGCGTTCGAAGATGTTTGCTGCCGCGCTCTGCGGCTCGTTGATGCTGGCTCCCGTGGCGTTTGCCGCCGATACGGTTTCGCCGGGTGCCGCTGCGCCCAACTTCACACTGCCCTCACAGGAGAATGCACCGGTTTCGCTGACCGACTATAAGGGCAAATGGGTGGTGCTGTATTTCTATCCGAAGGACCAGACGAGCGGCTGTTCTCTGGAAGCGCACAACTTTCAGCGCGACCTGCCAAAGTATGAGGCACTGCACGCTGTCGTGCTGGGCGTGAGCGCAGACACGGTGGAGAGCCATAAGACCTGGTGCACGAAGGATGGTTTCTCGTTCAAGCTACTGGCCGACCCTGAACACAAGACGATTGACGCCTATGGTGTGCCGTTGATGACCCGCGGGGCGAACAGCTATGCGTCGCGCGACACG
>CAZZYB010000342.1:0-4969 GCA_964658125.1 uncultured Acetobacteraceae bacterium
GCGCCGGTTGATCAGCCCGGTCATGCTGTCATGGCGCGCCAGATCCGCCAGCACGATTCCCCACGCAAACGGGTCTTCCCAAGTCCCGGAGCGCAGGCTCACATGCTGCCCCTGCTCCGCAACCCACACGCGCAGCAGTTCAAATGCAGCCTTGTCCTTAGCCGCAGCCGGCGGAGGATCGAGATACTTGTTCGAAGCCATCATGTTCTCCAATACCGGTAGTTACTTATGCCGCAGGAGCCGTTTTAGGGTGCTTTGCGAGAAGGCTTTCAACTCCCGACCCAACTTCGGCCTCAGCAAACTCTGCCGCAACGCGAATGCAATTCATGATCGCCCGCTCGTTCGACGATCCGTGGCCCACGATCACCGGCCCGCGCACCCCAAGCAACTGCGCGCCGCCATACTCCGAGTAGTCCAGCCGCTTCTTGAACGCCATAAACGCCTTGCGTGAAAGCAGCGCCCCAACCTGCGACGTCATCGTCGACTTCAGGCTTTCTTTCAGCATGATGCTCAGCATCTTGGCGGTGCCTTCGCAGGTCTTGAGCGCAACATTGCCGACAAAACCGTCGCACACAATCACATCCGCTTGGGCGTTGAAGATATCCCGGCCTTCTACGTTGCCGATGAAGTTCAGGTCCAACTCGGCAGCAAGCTCGCGCAGCATAGGCAGCGTGTTGCGCACCAGCGTATCGCCCTTGCCGTCTTCTTCGCCGTTTGAAAGCAGCCCAATCCGCGGTCGCGCCACACGCAGCACGTTCTTCGAGTAGACATGCCCCATCACCGCAAACTGTCTCAAATTCTCAGGATCGCAATCCACATTCGCGCCCACATCCAGCAGCACGCACGGAGACCCGCCGGAAGTAGGAAACGCCGTAGCCAGCGCCGGCCGATCGATCCCCGAAAGCGACCCCAGCACCATCTTGGCAGTAGCCATAGCAGCACCGGTATTGCCGGCAGTCACAAAACCGCCAGCCTTGCCTTCGCGGATCATCTTCAACCCAACGCGCATCGACGAATCGCGCTTGGACCGCACAGCGAGAGCCGCCTTGTCCTCCATGCTGATCCACTCGCTGGCCTGCACGATGAACACCGGCAGACGCTCGCGTCCACCATGCTGCTTCAGCGCAGCGCGAAGCTTGGGCCGCAGAATTTCTTCAGGACCGACAAGATGCACCCGCACGTCGAGCGTACGCGCAGCAAGGACCGCACCCCGCACTTCGGGGTCCGGAGCCTTATCGGATCCCATCGCATCGAGAACGATGTCTATTGGCATCAGGTGTCTAGCTTAGCTTGGAAATCTTAGACTGCGTCTTTGACGGCCACAGTAGCGCGGCCCTTATATTCGCCGCACTTCTTGCAGGCGCGGTGCGACTGCTTGCGCTCGCCGCAGTTCGGGCAGAGCGATGTGCCGGTCGGTGTAAGAAAATCGTGGCTGCGGCGCTTGGCGGTGCGCTGCTTAGAGTGGCGGCGCTTCGGATTAGGCATGGTAGTTCCTCTCGCATCGACCCTGTCATGATGCGCAGACGCGCGACCGTGGGCCAAAAACTTTCAACAGATTTCGTATTCAAACTGCAAACGGGCGCTAAGCCTTGTGAGCTATCGCTTTTCCCGCGAGCTCGGCCAGCGCATTCCAGCGCGGGTCGGTGTGGCTTTCCTCGCAACGGCATGGAGCGTTGTTGCGATTCGCGCCGCAATGCGGGCAAAGTCCCTGGCAGTCCTCCTGGCAAAGCGTCCGTCCGGGCAGGGCAAGAAGCACCTGTTCCCGAATGGCATCCTCCAGCAAAAGGCCGCTCTTTCCATAATACCCGATTTCAGTCTCCTCTTCCGTAATCGCGCGTTCGCCAGCCTCGGCATCCGCGGCTTCGGGACGGAAAATCAGGTCGAACTCCCCGTTCAGCTCCTCGTTGACCGGCTCCAGGCATCGCGCGCACAGCAGCTCGAACTTGCCTGAAAAATGCGCGCGCAGCCGGATGTCATCCACGATGTCGCCATGTCCGCGGTGCTCTTCAATCAGCTCCGCCTTCCCTTTCACAGACAAAGGCCCGACCTGGCGGATGTCAGCCGTATAGTCGATTGCGCCCTCGGGCAGGCTTTCGTTGAGGGTCAGGTTCTCTTTGTGCAGTTGAGCGGTGGTGATGAGCATCTTTTAACCCTAGAGCCAGCGCCGAAGCACGTCAACGCCCTCCGCGCATGGGGAACTCGTCGTGGCTGCCCTGTGCGACTTCTGCCTTGGCTGTCCACCCTTCGCCGCCCTTTTCTACATCGTTCGTGCGCGTCGGCCTGATTCGATACAACGCAATACTTTCGATCGTGAATGCCCGAAGAAGAGTGGGCGTTACCGTTTCTATTTCCGGCTCGTAGAAAGAGGAATTCCTCCATGAATCGTCTGCTTTCCTTTCTGCTATGTGTTTTTGCAGCTTCTACTTCTCTCCCCACTTATGCCCAGGTCACCGGGTTCAGCATCGTCAAGCCTGCCGGCGCCCCCGGCGCGATCCTTACACTGCCAGGTTCGACCCGTCGTGTGGTTCTTAACTGCGCCAATGGATGCTCCACCGCCAACGCGGCCGCCTGGTCGATCACCGCATCCACCGGAGGCGCTTCCGCGAAGCTGACCCCCTCTCCGACTGGCAATTTCGTCGATATTGTCCTCGGTCCCAAGGGTGGAAGCTGCCCCGTGACCGGCGCTGCAAGCGGCTATACCATTACGCCGACGGCCACGGTGACACTGACGGCCACCTCCAGTGACGACCCAACCAAGTCCGATTCCCTCAACTTCGACGTCTGCACTCCGGCGGTCGAGGCGTACACCATCCCGTTCTATCGGGTGCTGTACGCCGGTCAGCGCGAAGACGTCCAGGGCGTGATTTGGGGTTCGACGAACACCGACGGGAGCTGGCAAATTATCTCCCAGCCCTCCGGCGGCGACGCCGTGCTGGACGACACTACCTATCGCGACACCGTATTTCATGCGACGGTCAAAGGTCTCTACAAGATTCGCTGGACCTCCTCTGCAGACAACTCGAAAACGGCTTACAGCACCTTTTACGTCACAGGCAACGCGCAGCCACGTCTCTCGCAGCCCAACGGAACCCAGCCCATTGACTGCACCGCCGACCCCAACACCACCGGCGGTACGCTCGAAGTCGGCCCCTCTCAGCTTTACAAGAACCTGGAAGCCATTGCGCCCAGCCAAGTCAAAGCAGGTGTGACGATCCGCCTGCATAACGAAGACACAACCGGCCTCCATCCCACGGAGTATCACGAGTGGATTCAGATCAACGGCATCGGGGCGCACGACAATCCCATCCGGCTGTGCGGCGTACCGGACGCTGCCGGAAATCTCCCCATAATGGACGGCGCCAACGCGACCGCGCGCGCTGATGTCCTTGCTCCGGCCTACGTGTCGGGCCTTGGGGGCATCGTCGTCATCAACAAGAATTACAACCCCTACCCGGCCTACACGGGACCCCAATTCATCCTTGTGGAAGGGATCGCATTACGCAACTACTCGCCCACCCAGACCTACTATCCCGCTGGTACGACGACTGGCGCAACAGCCTATTTCAGGGGTACGGCGGGCTTCCGCTTTCAGGTATGCCGCGATTGCGAGTTCAATGGTTCTGAAAGCTACAACAACGGCAATGGAGTCTTTTCAGAAGCAAACGACGGCAGCGCCTGGGGCGGTATTTCCCAACGGCACCTCTTTGAAGGGAACAACGTCCACGATAACGGTGTTGCGAACGATTCGCATGAACACAACTGGTACTTGCAGTCCTGGTTTCAGGTTGTCCAGTTCAACCAGATGCCAACCGTGAATACCCTGGCGTACTCCTCTCAATTCAAAGATCGCGGCATGACTTGGTTCCGTTATAACTACCTGGGCACCGGCGCACAACGGATGCTCGATTTTGTCGAAGATCAGGATGCGCCGCACTATCTCGACCCCAACGCTTATCTCACAGGGCTGCGGCCTTCCGAGACCAGGGACACATACTCTGGCGACCAGTTGGCGGCTGCGCAGGAAGCCTGGCACCACTCCTCGTTCGTGTACGGCAATATCTTTCAGCAGGTGCAAAGCGGTACGGTGCATTTCTCGGGCGACATCATCGGCGGCCCGCTGATGCGCGCCGGAACTCTGGAGTTTTTCAACAACACCATCAACGGCGTCACAACGGCGTATCGCTCCTCCTTGTTCGATACCGGTGACCACGCCAGTAACTACCCCCATAATGAGTGGCCTCTCATCCGTGTGGCCAATGTTGTGGCAGCCGGCTGGAGCGATCGAAAGGCGCCTTTCTTCACCTGGAATACGCAGCGCGATGCGTTTATGGACTTCGGCGAGGTATTGTTGCCCACCGATTGGGGGAGAAACGTACAAAACTGCCTCGACAACTCCAAGGGTGCTTGTGACGGTTCGGGCTGGCCTTTCGCTTCCAATTCCGACATGTACTTCAACGGCAATTTGTTCAATGCGACCGGCGTGGACAACTTCGTCTTCGCGGGGAGCGGTGTACCCTGGGACCCGGCAACCTATCAGCTCACCAGTCCCGTCGGTGGACTTCCGCTCAGTGGCATGCAGGCCGGGCTGCCGGTTCGCTTCCAGTATGTGCCGGGACAGAGTTATGCCGCTCCTCGCTCCACTGTAGTGAACGACACGACCGGTGGCGTCATCGGTGCAACCGATCCGCTCCTGTCTTTCCAGGCGCAAATCAAACACTGATCGTCTGTATGGAGGCATCTCCTGCGGGGTTGCTTTCTGTAACTACACGGTCCTCAACCAGACAACGAATACTCGCAATACCTGCCGCGCCGGCATAGATGTACACCGGCGCGGCACTTTGCGTTACCGCCGCGTATACACTGCGGAGGGTTCCGGCTTGCGTTTTGCCGTTGAATGGAGAGTGCGTGACCCCGTCGAACAGATCAACCCGTCCCCGGACATCCCGTCCCCGCGCCGCATGGCTGTTGG
>CAZZYB010000343.1:0-4047 GCA_964658125.1 uncultured Acetobacteraceae bacterium
TCCAGCGACGACACCACGGAAATTGTGCAGCGCTGGATGCAGAAATATCCTCGCCTGCACATGGTCAAGAATCCCGGCAACCGCGGCAAGGGCTACTCCGTCCGCAACGGTTTGCTGCAGTCGGCCGGCGATATCGTCATGTTCACCGACGCCGACCTCTCCTCGCCGATGGAGGAAGCCGAACGTCTGATGCGAGCCATCGACAACGGTGCCGACGTGGCCATCGGCTCCCGCTGGCTCGACAAGCAGCGCCAGACCAAGCACCAGCCGCTCTACCGCCGCTTCTTCGGCCGATGTTTCAACTGGGTCACCCGCCGCGTGATGGGCCTCCCGTTCAAAGACACGCAGTGCGGCTTCAAAGCCTTCAAGCGCGAAGCCGCGCAGGTCATCTTCCGTCTCCAGACGATCGAGCGTTGGGGCTTCGACCCCGAAATCCTCTTCATCGCCCGCAAGCTCAAGTACAAGATCGAAGAAGTTCCCGTCACCTGGGGCCACGACGAGCGCAGCCGCATGAGCTACCTCAAAGACGGCATGAAGATGCTCGAAGAGATGGCCGAAATTCGCGGCAACTCCGTCCGCGGCCGTTACGACGAAGCCATCGCCGCCATGAAGGACACCAGCGCCATGGTCACTCCGCAGGTAGGCCGCGCCGAGCAGATTGAGCCCGCCAGCTAACCGCGCCGCTATAAAATCACAGCAATGACTTCCCCCGCCGCGCGAGCCACCGGCCCGCGCCCGCACGACAAGCGCCTCCTGATCTTCGTCATCGCGAGCCTCTTCACGGCGAACGTCCTCCAGTGGGCGGTCTGCCGCGCCCTGCACCTCGGCAACCCGGGCAGCATCAAGGGCATGCTCTCCGACTTCGCGCACGTCCGCCAGTGGACCGACTCGTGGCTCCCCATGATGAAGTCGCTCGACTACTTCCAGGCCCACCCCACGCAGCCCATCTACTCCGCCCAGCTCTACGACACGCTCATCTACTCGCTCGGAAGCCTGCTTCCGCTATGGCTGCTCCGCAAGCTAGGCGTCAGCGATCCAGCCATGTTGCGGATCCTCGCGATAGGCTCGTGGCTTGCTGTGCTGGGAGTCGCGGCAGTCTGCATCGCGCTCGCTCGCAAGCTTCTCCGAGCCCGCGCAGCCCCCCTCACCTGGCCGTCGGTTCTCGCGATCATCCTCGCCGTCCTCGGCTGCTATCCGCTGCTCAAGGGCAACTCGCTCGGCAACGCGCAGACGTTCCTCTCCTTCGGCTTCGCCCTGCTGCTCTACCTGTGGACGACCGGCCGCGAGCGCCCCGCCGGAGTCCTCGCCGCGCTGCTGGCTTTCGTAAAGCCGCAGTTCGTTCTGCTCATCGTCTGGATGGCCGTCCGCCGCCGCTGGGGAGCGCTTTGGGCCTCGCTCCTCTGCGCCGCCGTCGTCCTCACGCTGTCGATCGCCGTCTTCGGCCTGCACAACAACCTCGACTACATCCCCGTCCTCGCCGGCCTCAGCCACAAGGCGCAGTCGCACTACGGCAACCAGTCGATGTTCGGCACCATCAACCGCATGATCTTCAACGGCGAAAACCTCGGCTACACACCCTACGTCTACACGCCGTACATCCCGTGGGTCTACCGCGTCACGGTCGCCACATCGCTGCTGCTCGTAGGCGGAGTCCTCGCCTTCCCCTGGGGCAAACTCCGAGCGGCTACACCGGACATTGCGGCGATGGGGCTGGCATCGGTCGCCGCCTCGCCCATGGCATGGGAGCACCACTACGGTATCGTCATCGCCATCTTCGCCTGGAGCTGGTTCGCCTACGGTTGCTGGCAGCAGCGCCGCCCCTGGCTGCTCGGCACAGCCTTCTTCCTCACCATGAACTTCCTCGCCGCGACCAACCTGCTAGCCGCCAAACCCGGCTGGAACCTCCTGCAGTCCTACATGTACATCGGCGCGCTTCTACTCCTCTACGTCCTGATGCGCCTGGCCCGCAACGTAACCCGCGGCGCAGAGCTAGTCCCCTAACCCCGCACAATCCCTTAGCGCACCTTCGCGTCCGTAGCGCCTTAGCGTTCTCCTTTGCCGTTGCTTTTGCATTCCTACTTCCTACTTCCTGTTTTTCGGATGATACTGAAACACCTGTTCCAGCGGCACGCCAAAAACATGTGCCACCCGGAACGCCACTTCCAGCGACGGCGAGTACTTATCGAGCTCGATCGCGATCACCGTCTGCCGCGTCACCAGTATCCTGTCCGCGAGCTCCTGCTGCGTCATCCCCTCTGCAGCCCGCAGCTCGCGGATAGTGTTCGAGAGCGCCGCCTTCATGCGGCCATCCTGTAAGCCACCAGCTCGCGCACAATCCGCACCAACCCGGCGAGCAGCAGCAGGTGGAAGATCACCCCAATCAAATTGCCCCTGCCGAGCCCGCCGTGGTCCCAATAGAGGACCAGCATCACCACCAGCCCCACCCACAGAATCAGGTTCGACCACCACGTCCCCAGCGCGCCAATCTGGCGGTCGCGCTCGTCTTGAACGACATTGCCCGATCCGCGCCGCAGCAGCATCCGAAACGACCCAAACAGCAGCAGCGCCCCCAGCACCACGGCATGCAACCAGTGATGCCCAGGCGGCGTGTACATCAGAAAGTGGAGATAGTACCCCACCACAACAAACAGCCCGACAAGCTGCACATAAAGCATCTTTTCCTGAAAGCTGAGGCGTGACATGGCAATCTCCGTGTGTCAAAGATATTTGACATGAAGAACTGTAGCGCGACTTGCGACGCGTGTCAAACATTTTTGACACAACATGCCTGGCACACAAAGAAACAGGGGGTACCCTAGCCTTGCCGTGACAGGGCTTGCGCTAGTGGTATTCGTTTGCCGGGTACTTATCTATTTCAATCATTTGACTGAGGTACATGCTGGAATCGCAAGGACTCCAGTTAAGCTCCTTAGTTTCTTCGGAAAATACCGTTCCATAACAGAATGGCCAAATAACATCCGCATCTCTAGGGAATCCGTCATTATAAGCCAGGTTTCCCACAACAAAAACCTGCTGGGTTCCAGACTTTATCTTTTCAATATCGGCGCTTGGCAGTGGGACGTTAATTCCGAGACCAGTAACATTAGGAACGGCGCTTTCGAGTACGCTCCTTTTCCAGTGAATCTCGATGGGCTGATACTTATAAGATACTTTCATTGCCGGCGGGACGTTGATTGTGGCTTCGTGAATAGTAAGGAATATTCTCCCGGACGGAACTCTTCCGTCGTTGAGTATGGGTACATTCACGCTCTTCCCGCTGGCATGAAGCACGGGAGCTCCGACCACTACATAGGCTCTCTCGGATATATGCAGTGTTTCTTTGGCGGTTTCTGCGGCACTGTCGGCGGCTTCGGCGGACTTTCGAGTGGCAGAGGCTTGAACCGCGGAATTCTTGGCAATCGTAGCGGTCTGCGTGACTTGCTCCCCCGCATGAACAGCCAAGAGTCCAGTTCTTCCCAACCCCTCGTCGTAGTGCCTTAATTGAGCTTGAAATTGCTCTCCGGATGTATGCGAATCCCGTTTCATTTGGTCGAGAGTGTCCTGAGCCGCTTTCCAACTCCTATGGTTCATGCATCCTTGGAACCAAGAAGCACACGCAGTTACGGCCGTGAGAATGATGACCATAACGGTAAGATTTCGATTGGTTCTTGCGAGATTGTTAGCAGCCTCCGCCGCCTTAGACTGTCTTTCTTTATAGGAATTGTCGGTTTCCTTATCTGCGGCTTCGCGCTTCCCTCGCTCCTCCGCCTCCCGTTCCTCTTCAGTGGGAAGGATGTTGGGATTCCGTGGTGGTGGAGGATGGCCGTGATCATGCAAATTGCTATCGCTCAAGGTTTGTATTCCTTATACTGAAAGGATTGCGGGCGGACGATGAAACACGAATACCACGAAGGTCCGAAACGACTAGAGTGTTTGGAGCGAGGGATGTCCAAGCTCGAAGGGGTTCCAAGAAATCTGTGAACGATAAGCCTATACCAAACCTTCTCCCGAAATACCGCCACAGTCGGAAGGGCAGGGTCTCCGACC
>CAZZYB010000343.1:4057-4957 GCA_964658125.1 uncultured Acetobacteraceae bacterium
TGTCGTGAAGGCTTAGCCGAAACGACCCACCTGCCTTCCTCGATCCAGCCCCAAATCTACAGGTGCCATCCCCTCAGAAACCCAGAGGTGTATCCTTCCCTTATGCAGGTGACGCTCGAAATCCCGGACACTTACGCGGCCGAGCTTACTGCTGCAGGCAAGAATCCCGCCCGCGCCGCACTCGAAGCCCTTGCCCTCGAAGGCTACCGCAGCGGCCGCCTCTTTGAAGAGGACATCCGCGTCCTCCTCGGATACGAAACTCGCATGCAGGTTCATGAGCTTCTCAAGGAGCACGGCGTCGATCTCAACTTCTCGGTCGACGATTTCCAGCGCGACGTCCGTACACTGGATAGACTATTCGGAAACTCCGCCCAATCGAACGCCGCCTGACCGATGGTCGTCATAGCCGACACCAGTCCGCTAAACTACCTCGTTCTCATCGGGCAGATCGAACTCCTTCCGTCCCTCTATCGCTCACTTCTCATACCGCCTGCTGTCCGTAACGAGTTGACTTCGCCGCTCGCGCCTCCGGCAGTCCGGCAATGGGCTCGGAAAATCCCCACCTGGCTCGAAATCCGAGACCCCGGTGCCATCACTCTCCACCTTCATCCGAGATTGAACGCCGGGGAGCGAGAAGCTATCGCTCTGGCTCATAGCTATCCCGACACCTTACTCCTCATGGACGAAGCTCTAGGTCGTCACGAAGCTCAATCGCTCGGTCTCAACGTAACCGGAACCCTCGGCATTCTCCGTCTAGCGCATGTCCGCGGTTTGGTCGAATTGACGACGCCCTTATCGCGCTACAGACAACGAACTTTCAGGCTTCAGCCGCGCTCTTGAATTCCGTGCTTGAATCCGTCTAGACCAGCGCCTCAATGCCGCACGCCGTCCCTACTCAGA
>CAZZYB010000344.1:0-4942 GCA_964658125.1 uncultured Acetobacteraceae bacterium
ACTGATTACGAATCAGTTGCTCTACCAACTGAGCTACGTCGGCCTGCCCCTCTGCCATTCTATCTGCAAACTGGACAGACTCAAAATGCCAACGGTTCGGAGCGCCCATCCTGTCGCGCATTTTGCGAAAAGATGGAATGCCATGCCACACCCTACTGCATCGGGACGAACTTTCCTTTGCACGGATCAGCAACCCGCTTCACCATCGGCTGCGAGCCCGTCACCTTCACACTCTTCCCCTCAATCCCAAAGTTTGCCCCGCTACCCTCCAACGAAATATCTGCGAAATCCATGTGCACCTTCTCTGCCGTAATCCCGTTGATCACCACATTCTTCAGGGTCACACCCGTGCGATGGTCGTCATTGAGCCCTGCGATCAGTACGGCGCCTGGTGTCTCATCGAAGATGTTCTCCAACGTTATCCGCTTATAGTCAGGAATCTTATCCCCTTCATACTTGGGATCCTCAAACGGCTCCACTGTCTGGTTCGTGTAAAAGGGGGAGATCGCAATCGGATTCTGAACTCCGGTCATGCAGATGTTTTTATAGACGAGGTCATGAACCGGTCCGCCCCGCTTCACATTGCTCTTGATGCGGACGCCGCTCGTCGTATGGTCCTCCGTCAACCCATCGACCAACAAAAACGACTGACCCAGCACCGTTTCCGACCCGATCGACATCCCGTGGCCCGAGTAAAAGTGGTTGTCGAGCACGCTCATATGCGTCACGCCCTGCTTGATCGCGATATTGTCGTCGCCATTGTCGATCCAGCTGTGCGCCACGGTCACGTTGGTCGACGTCCCGGGATCGATTCCATCCGTATTGCGCGCGTCGTTAGCGGTTCCAATCAGCTTCTTGTCCACCGGCGTCAGCAGATGCACACCCCACGCCGTAAACCCATTGGTCCCATTCACACTCACGTGGAAGTTCGTCGAGTTATGGAGCGTAATCCGGTACAGCACGAGACCGTCCGCGTGGTTGGCCACAATCATCCGCGGGTTGTAGTAGAGATCGTCATGCGGTTCAGCTTTTCGAGCCTGCTCCCACCAGCTATAGTCCTTTCCGAGCAACTTTGCGTATCCACGCCCGTCAATCACGCCATCGCCCATGATCGCCGCATTCTTGACGTTGATCGTAATCAGCGCACGGCACCCACCAGGCGGTCTGCCGGCACCCATCGCGAACGTCGGAAAGCTCGTTGGTCGAGGCATCGAAGTCCCACAATGCGCTGTGGTGTCGGCCGGCAGTCCCGGGGTCTCATACACCTTCGGATCGCGCGACCCATACAGTGTGACGCCCTTATCCACCAGCAGCGTCACACCTTCACGCAGCTCCAACGGCCCTGTTAGATACGCGTTGCCAGCCAATCCCGCGAGTGGTCCGACATGGCTCGTCAACTCGACAGCCTTCCCAGCCCCACAAGCATCCAGTGCTTTTTGAATGCGCTCAGTATCAAGTTGGCCTTCGCCGTCTTTTCCATCTCCCGTCATCAGGTGGCCCTCAATACTTCCGACCAAATGCGCCTCAAGCTCCGTACACACTGGCGGAATCTTCGGTTCAAGCACTGTCCGGGTATCCTGCGCCATCGTCACGGCGCTCACCAACAGCAACCCAGATCCCACCAAACCAAACGCAACCAGTCGACGCATTTCAAACCCTCACGGTCTCGCTCTGCCAACCTAGCACACAAGAACGACGTTCTTTCTCTGCGACCTTTGCGTTCTCCCCTTGCGTTGGTCGTTACCTTTGCTCGTGAGCAACACGTCGGCCAGTAGAAAGAATTCCGTCCCACCTTTTCCACAGAAAGCGAAAGGGCCACCCGGCAACAGGGTGACCCTTTCTTTGGGAGGCAGCACCAACAGAGGCAAAGCTGTCGGAACTCTCTGGTGCAAGAGTATGTTCGACCCCCGCCAGTGTCAAGTTGTTTTGCTGTGAATCGCACATCCTTATTTATCAAAGACTTACGCTGTTTACTCCAGTATAAACCCCTGCCGAACGGCCATTTGCCCTACCCCGGCACACCTCAGGAAGCTGGCGGATCGAACTTCGGTCGCGGGTTCTGGGGCTCCAGGTGGAGGCTCAAGAACTCCACATCAGCGGCCGCATCCTTGCCGCGCATCACCCGGATCAGTGCCCGTCCACCGCCCAGGAACAACCCCAGCATCACCGATGCCAGCGTCCCTACACCGCAGAACACGAGGATGCTCGATAGCAGGCTGTATGTCTTCTTGACCTCGGTCTCAAACACCGGAGGCATTGCTTTATCGAAGCTCACCTCGCTGCGCAGATGCACTCCATCGATCATCGCCTGCGCGTCCGCCGCGCTAAATGTCCCTGCTGCGACCATCACCATCTCACCTTCGCGCCGCGTTTTGATCGCCGTCTGCGTCTCCAGGGCACGTGCATGTTCCGCCGCGATCTGCGGCGTCGGATACAGAAGCAGCGTTAGCGTCTCCTTACCCCGCCGGTCCGCATATTCCGCCAGCGCGGCCTCCGCACTCTTCTCCCACCCCAGCTTCCGTGCATCGAGCGTCCCGCCAATCACCGAGTAACTCTGCGGCCCCACCACGTACCGCAGACTGCCTGGCACCATCCCCTTCGCCGGAAGGAACGTCGGCAGCAGCGGCTGCTGGCTCTTAGGCCCACTCAACTTCGGCATCGCATCCGCCAGCTTCTTGAGCGCCGGCAGATCCCCTGCACTCGCAGGATAAGCCAGCGCAATCGACGATCCTGTCGCAAAAAGCACACCGCCAGCGCCCACCGCGCTCGCCGATCCGATCTCTTTCCCGACCTTCAACCCCGGCCGCAACGCCAGCGTAAATGCGCTGTAAGCTCCGGTCGCATCGTTGAACTCCACTGCTTCAACATGGAGCCTGCGCGCACCAAGCCCGTAGTCTTCCGTCTGCGACCGCTGTGGCGCACACTCCTCCAACGCATCCTTATTGACATTCACCAGAGACCACGGCGGCGTAGGCGCCTCCGACTTCCCTGCGGCCTTCCATTCGCCAAACCCCTGCGGCAACAACGGCACGGGCACGCTGACCACCGTCTGCGCCCGCAACCCCAAACTACCAACCAGCAAAATCCAACCAAAACGCCTCATACAGCGCAGACTACACCACCACGCCAAAGGTAAGCACGCCGCACCGATTGCCCTTGCCTACCGCACCCCAGGACATGACTTCGGCGTCTTGACGCCATTGACGACCACCCACCCATTGTCCGCCGATGCATGCGTCGAACAATGCACGTCATGGACGCCCGCAACCCACGCTCCACCGGTGATGTAGCCCTGCCCGAATGCAAACACCTTTGCCCCGGCGGCCGCCGTCACTGGCCCGTCCAGGGCGTCATTGATTGCTACCTGCACCAGCTTCACGCCGTCGTCAGGCAGCGTCACCGATACCGAGATGATGTGATGACTTCCATGCGCTCCACCACTGTTCACAGTCGTCTTCGTCGCAACCCCGCACAGCATCACGTTCTCTGTGTAGCCCTTGGGACGCGCGCGGATCATCTGCTCCAGCTTCAGGTTGACAGAGGGCACGCAGCTCGAAGGCACTGGCACATCTTTGCCCGGATTGGGTTTCGCCCCGACAAACGGCGCGGACGCAATCATGAATCCTACCGCCGCCAGCATGGAATTCCTTCGCATAAACGCCTCCAGTTCCTGCACAACTGACCCTTAGTCTACGGGCGTTCGCGTCCTGGACCCCGGGCCCTGCACCCTGGACCCTGTCCCCGCCGCGGCCACCTTCACGACCGGCAACTTCACCCCGTTGATCCCCGCCGCATACCGCGCCACGCCGTTGAACAGACTCTCCGCGACCCGCTGGCGGTACTCCGGCGTCCGCAGCTGCTCCGCATCATCTGGGTTCGTCACAAACGAAATCTCCGCCAGGATTGACGGCATATTTGCGCCAATCAGCACCACAAACGGAGCCTTTTTCACCCCACGGTCCTTCAAACCTTCATTACCCTTCGTCAGCCCCGCATACAACCCCGACTCCACATCGGCAGCCAGTTCGCGGCTCTCGTCGATCTTGTCCTTCAGCGCAATCTTCTTCACCAGGTCGCTCAGTTCGTGAACGCTTTTCGTCGAAACCGCGTTCTCTCGCCCCGCCACCCGCATTGCTTCGGGATCGCTCGTAAAGTTGAGGTAGTACACTTCAACGCCGCGCGCACTCGCATCCGGCGAGCTGTTGGCATGGACTGAAATGAACAGATCCGCCTGCGCTTTATTCGCAATCGCCGTCCGCGTCTCCAGCGGGATGAAAGTATCGTCCGCCCGCGTATAAACGATCTCCGCGCCCATCTTCTGGTGCAGCAGCTTCCCGAGCCGCAGCGCCACATCGAGCACCACATCCTTTTCCTGAATGCCATCCGCGCCCAATGTCCCCGAGTCATGGCCCCCATGTCCGGCATCGATCACGATCCGCCCAATCTTCAATCCCAGTGCCCGCAGCAGCGACGTCTCCCCGTCGGCCGTCGGTGGTGCCGCCATCGCCGGAGCGGCAGTCCGGCTTCCAAGATCGACGCGGGACACCTTCTGAGGCCTCGCCCCGGGAGTTTTCTCCGAAATTGGGGCAGACGTAGGCCGCCGCGTAGCTTCTACTTTGCCCGGCTGATCACTGACCTCCGCCACCTCGGTCCCCGAATTGCCCGTCCGCGACACCACCGTGTTTGGAACCGGCTTGGCGACGGTAGGCTTCACGGGAATCACAACCCGCGGTGCCGCAACGTTCTTCGCCTCGCCCGGAATCGTCTTAGACGGCAAGCCAAATCCGGCACTCCCATCCGTGACCGGCATTGGCGGCAAGCCTGAGACCACGCCATCCGTAATCGTCCTCGAAGGCCTCTCAACCTTGGGCATTTCGCTGGAGGCTGTCGCGGCGCTTCCTATCCCCTGCTCTCTACTTCCTACTCCTTGTTTCCCGTGTAT
>CAZZYB010000345.1:0-3014 GCA_964658125.1 uncultured Acetobacteraceae bacterium
TGTTCAGGTGTGAGCTTGAGGGTGCCAAGGCCCTTGGCCTGATAGGCGAGCGTGGCGAAGATGGTGTTGTGGATGCGGAAGTCTGGCGAGCCCATATGCGAGGACTCGACTGCGCCGGGTAGGGCTAGAGCGAGGCGGCGGTAGGTGTCGGCGTTGATTGGCTGCGACTTGGTGCGTGTCGCCATCAGGGTGTCTTCGCTTTCGTGGATATGCGGCGGCTGGTTGAAGTGCGAAGATAGGCTGCGGCGGCGGTGAGACGGACGGGGAGTTTGGTGTCGTCGATGAGCGGGGCGAGGGCGGAGGCGGTGGCCGGGTCGTTCCACTGGCCGAGGCCCTTGGCGGCGGAGGCGCGGACTGCGGCGTCCTTGTCATCGAGAGCGTCGAAGAGTTCTTTGTGGATGGCGGGTGTGTGCTGCTCGGCGAGGAGGTCGATGGAGGTGGCGCGGGCAGAGTCGCCGCCGTTCTTGCGCGCGTACTCGACTGCGGCGATGCCGATGCCGAAGGGGCCGAGGAGGTAGGCCGCGCCCTGGGTCGCGCCTAGCTTCGCCAGAGCGGCGGGGCTGTGCATGGTGCGTGAAGCGGAGTGGCCGGCGCCGTGCATCAGCGTGCCGTTGGCTTTGCGGTCGCCGTCGGCAACGGAGATGAGGAAGTCTTCGCCGGTGTAGTCATGCAGCTTCCAGAGGGTAGTGGCGGCTACGAAACCTACTTCGGGTTCGGCGTCGTCGAGGGCGGCGCGGATGGGCTGCATGAGGCGCGGATTCCTGGTCTGGCTGGCGGCGAGGACGGCGGCTATACGGATGTCGCGTTCGGGGTCCTTCATGGCCGAGGTGATGAGATCGGCGGCGTGAGGATCGTTGCCCATGGTGCCGAGTGCGGCGAGGCCCTGAATGGCGGAGTCGACGTGCTTTGTATCTTTGACGGTCGAGTTGAGAAGGTCCCAGGCGCGGTGGGTGTTCTCTGCGGGCGTGGAGACGGCGGTAACGGCGTCCTGTGCAGGGGACGAAATGGATGTGAGGAGAGCGAGTGCTAGGAAGAGATGCCGGACGTTCATGGATGCTCCTGCTGGGGGATCGTGCTGCGTTTGGATGAAGCGATTGTATCGAATGCTAGACTGAACCGACCTTCGGCCTTGTTCGTTTCACCAGGCAGGTACATGCTTTATAAGACACGCAGCGCCGCGGTATACGGCATCGACGCGCACATCATCGATGTGGAGGTCGACTTTTCCAACGTCAAAGAGCGCGATGAAGCCACGTTCAACATGGTGGGACTGCCCGATGCGGCGGTGCGCGAGAGCCGTGACCGCGTGCGGTCTGCAATCAAAAATTCCGGGTTTGATTTGCCGCCTACGAGGATCACGATCAACCTTGCACCGGCCGATTTGAAGAAGGAAGGATCGGGGTTTGACCTGCCGATTGCTGTCGGGATACTTGGCGCTTATGGCGGGTTGGCGATCAAGGATGCGAGCGACTTTGTGCTGGTGGGGGAGCTCGGTTTAGATGGGTCGCTGCGGGCGGTGCAGGGGATGCTGCCGATTGCGGTGGCGGCTCGGACGGCGGGGATCAAGAACCTGGTGATTCCCGCGGCGAACGCTCGTGAAGCGGCGGTGGTGGCGGGCGTGAATGTGTATCCGGTGAGGAGTTTGCTGGAGGTTCGCGAGTTGCTGAATGCGGCGTCGTTTGGGACGTTGATGGCGGTGCCGCTGGTGGTGGATACGAGCTTGTTGCTGGCGGAGGCTCAGGAGTATCACGCAGACTTCAGGGATGTGCGTGGGCAGCATGTGGCCAAGCGCGCGCTGGAGGTTGCGGCTGCGGGTGGGCACAATATTTTGATGATTGGGCCGCCGGGGTCGGGCAAGACGATGCTGGCCAAGCGGCTGCCATCGATACTTACTCCGCTGAGGTTTGAGGAGGCGCTCGAGACTACAAAGATTCATTCGGTGGCGGGTGTGTTGGATGCGGAACAGGGGCTGGTGACGCAGCGGCCGTTTCGTTCGCCGCACCATACGATTTCGGATGCGGGGCTGATTGGTGGAGGGATGATTCCGCGGCCGGGTGAGGTTTCTCTTGCGCACAACGGGCTGCTGTTTCTGGATGAGTTGCCGGAGTTTCCGCGCAACGTTCTGGAGGTGATGCGGCAGCCGCTGGAGGACGGCACGGTGACGATTGCGCGGGCAGCGATGAGTATGACGTTTCCGGCGCGGTTCATGCTGGCGGCGGCTATGAACCCCTGCCCTTGTGGCTATTTCAACGACAAGAGCCGGGAGTGTATGTGTACGCCGCCGATGATTCAGAGGTATGTGTCGAAGGTGAGCGGGCCGCTGCTGGATCGGATTGATATTCATATTGAGGTTCCGGCGGTGCAGTACAAGGAGCTGCGCAGCGGGACGGCGGCGGAGGGTTCGAAGGAGATACGGGTGCGGGTGCTGGCGGCGCGGGAGCGGCAGCATGATCGGTTTCTGGAGGCGAATGCGCGGACGAAGGGGACGGGACGGGCGGCGAGCCGGGCGGTGTTTGCGAATGCGCAGATGTCGACGCAGCAAATCCGCGTCCATTGCGAGCTGCACAGCGATGCGGAGCGATTGCTGGAGCGCGCGATGCAGCAGCAGGGCTTGAGCGCGCGGGCGCACGACCGGATTTTGAAGGTGGCACGGACGATTGCGGACCTCGAGGCGGCGCCGACGATTGCGGTGAAGCATATTGCCGAGGCGATTCAGTATCGGACGCTGGACCGGAGCTACTGGGCGTGAGAGTTGCCCTGAGGGTAGTGCAGTCTTTTTGGGAAGGGCGTGACGTATCCTGCGGAAAAGTTCTTGACCCGGCTGGTTCCTGGGCGTAGAGTAGTTCTAGTGCCTCGAGCTCCGGTTTGTTGCACTGGGCCCTGTTTACTTCTTTGGCGGAGTGTTCGCCAACCCACAACAGCACAGTCTGCCGAACTTCTCCTGATGAACAGGAGTGCGGCGCTTGGTTTGCCGGCATCACGCGGCGAGTTGTGAAAGTTTCGTCATTGCCGCG
>CAZZYB010000345.1:3024-4935 GCA_964658125.1 uncultured Acetobacteraceae bacterium
TTAGCGGTCACGCATAAGCGACTCTGAGGCCTGGTTTCGCGTCTAAGCCTCTGAACTGCATAACGTCCCTCGTTCTACCAGGAAGCAAGCTACTGGCCAAGCGCAGTTCGCCGGGCGCTTCCATCGAAAGGAAAATCTCATACCATGCGCTCAGATTTGATTTTTGGAGCACTTACGCACGTCAGCAACCGTTACAAGCTTTGCCAACTCGCGTCGAAGGCTACGCGGAAGCTTCACAAGCCGAACACTCGCCTGCAGGACACGACGAATGAAGTTCTGGCGCGCTTCAAGGATACGATTCCTATGAACACCGAGGATGTGGACGTCGATCCGATTCCCCGCGCGGCTTAGTCGCGCGGTAGTTTCCTCTGGCGTTTTGTTTCAATGTTTTGTATTCTTCCGCTAATACCCCGAGTTCCTCCGCACTAAACATCTCCCCGTACCTCCGAGTTGCGCATTCTGCACGGCCTCGTGCTGAGCTGAAGCTCTTACCCGCCCGTACCATCCCAAATTCCCATCTATTTTCAGGAACACATGACGATTTCAGAGTTGAAAGAAAAGAGCATCGCGGAGCTGGGTAAGCTCGCCCGCGGTCTTGAAATTCCGGGCACAAGCGGTCTGCGTAAGCAAGACCTGATCTTCAAGATTCTTCAGGCCCAAAGCGAAAAAGAGGGTCACATCTTCGCTGAAGGCGTGTTGGAAATTCTGCCCGACGGCTACGGTTTTTTGCGGTCGCCGGACTACAACTATCTTCCCGGGCCGGACGATATTTACGTTTCGCCAAGCCAGATCCGCAAGTTTGATCTGAAGACGGGGGATACGATTTCAGGTAACGTGCGCTCGCCGCACGAGGGTGAGAAATATTTTGCGCTGGTGAAGATCGAGGCGATCAATTTCGAGTCGCCGGAAGAAACGCGCAACAAGATTTTGTTCGACAACCTGACGCCGCTTTATCCGCAGGAGCGGGTGAAGATGGAGACCGTTCGCGAGGCGATTCCTGGTCGCGTGATGGACCTGTTGACGCCCATCGGCAAGGGCCAGCGTGGATTGATCGTGGCTCCGCCGCGTACTGGTAAGACGGTGCTGATGCAGTCGATCGCGAACAGCATTACGACCAATCATCCGGAGATCGTGCTGATTGTTCTGCTGATCGACGAGCGTCCGGAAGAAGTGACGGACATGCAGCGGTCGGTGAAGGGCGAAGTGATTTCTTCGACCTTTGACGAGCCCGCAGCGCGTCACGTACAAGTTGCCGAGATGGTGATTGAGAAGGCCAAGCGGCTGGTTGAGCATAAGCGCGACGTGGTCATTCTGTTGGACTCGATTACGCGTCTGGCGCGGGCGTATAACACGATTGTTCCGCCGAGCGGCAAGGTGCTCTCGGGCGGTGTGGACTCGAATGCGCTGCAGAGGCCGAAGCGGTTCTTTGGTGCGGCGCGCAATATCGAAGAGGGTGGAAGCCTGACGATTATTGCTTCGGCGCTGGTCGATACGGGTTCGCGCATGGACGAAGTGATCTTTGAAGAGTTCAAGGGTACGGGCAACATGGAAATTATTCTCGACCGCAAGCTGGTCGACAAGCGCGTGTTCCCGGCGATCGATATTCAGCGTTCGGGTACGCGTAAGGAAGAGCTGCTGATTCCGAAGGAAGACCTGCAGCGGACATGGATCCTGCGGAAGGTGCTGAACCCGCTTTCGCCGGTGGAGGCTATGGAGCTTCTGTCGGACAAGCTGGGCAAAACCCGGAATAACCAGGAGTTTCTGCATAATATGAGCTCGCTGTAGAGTTTGGGCCTCGGGTGGTCCAAAGGAGGGCGCGGCTTCGGCTGCGCCCTTTGTGTTTGGAGTAAGCTTTGGATACGAGGTGCTGAATGGCGACTCTGACGTTGGAAGTGGATGAGGTATTGCTGG
>CAZZYB010000346.1:0-4933 GCA_964658125.1 uncultured Acetobacteraceae bacterium
AGCCAACTGCCGAGGACATTGCGGAGAGGGAACGTATTGTCGCGGAGAATCCGGCGCTGCCTGCGGCGTTTGACCGGATGCTGGAGCTGGCGTTGCGGTTGAATGCCAAGCGGGCACGGCGCGGGTCGATTGACTTTGATTTGCCGGAGCCGGTGGTGGAGTTCGATCCGGATGGGAATATGAAGGCCATTGTGCGGTCGGAGCGGGGGTGGTCGCATCGGCTGATCGAGGAGTTCATGCTTTCGGCGAACGAGTGCGTGGCGACGTGGCTGGAGCAGAAAGGGATTCCGTCGATTTATCGGATTCATGAGATGCCTGACCCCAAGCGGATTGTCGATTTTGAAGAGACGGCTTCGCAGTTTGGGCACACGCTGGGGATTGGAAACCTGCCGGTTCGGAAGTTGACGATGAAGGCGGATCGCCGCGATACGCAGCGGCGGAGTGCGCGGGGGAAAGATACGCGTTCTACGCAGACGCATGAGCTTCCGGAGCGGATTCCGGTGACGCCGCAGATGTATCAGAAACTGGTGAAGCGAATCAGCGGGCATCCGGAGGAACGGATTCTGACGTACCTGATGCTGCGGTCGTTGAAACAGGCGCGGTATGCGGAGAAGAATGAGGGCCATTTTGCGCTGGCGTCGCCTTCGTATACGCACTTCACGTCGCCGATTCGGCGGTATCCGGATTTAATTGTGCATCGGTTGTTGCGCGCCATGCTGCGGGGTGGAGCGGACCCGCGGGGTGGGGCGATTGTGTCGACCGATGCGCAGCCGTGGCAGATGGAGTTCGATCGCGCGAAGGGGAAGCATGCTGCGTTGGGAAGTGCAGTATACGGGGCGCACCACAAGACAGCAGGTCTCTCCACTGCGGCGCAAAAGCGCGCCTCCGGTCGAGATGACAAAGTTGGGGTTGGGTCGAAGGAACCGATTGCGGCGGAGGAGTTGAGCGATATTGCGGTGGAGAGTTCGCAGGCTGAGCGGCGGGCGGCGGATGCGGAGCGTGAGTTGATCGAGTGGAAGAAGATCAAGTTCATGCAGCACCGGATTGGCGAGGATTTCCGGGCGGTTATTTTGTCGGTGACGAAGTTTGGGTTCTTTGTGGAGTTGGACGAAATCTTTATCGAGGGTCTGGTGCCGCTGAACTCGCTGGTGGGCGACTATTACAGCTTTCGCGACACGGACCGCACGATCTGCGGGGCGCGGACTGGGCATTGCTTTTCGATTGGGCAGAAGGTGGAGGTGCTGCTGGATCGGATCGATCGCGAACAGCGGCGGTTGCAGTTTGCGCTGCTGCCGGGGACGGAGCCGAAGGCTACGTCGCTGCGGACTCCTGCGAAGAAGGCGCGGGCGGACGGGGACCGTTCGGCGAAGTCACCGAAGCGCAGTGGGAAGGCGAAGACTCGCGCTCGGAATAAGAAGACGAAGGGCAGACGGTAGATCTCGGGCAACTTCTGCTGCTGAATCGCCGCAAAAAAACACCCCTCTTGCGGTGAAGCTGCAAGAGGGGTTGGGGAAAGTCCGTGGTTAGTTTACGGTGAGCGCGATGGAGGTTTGCTGTGTGACCGCTCCGGCAGTTGCGGTGACGAGGATGGTGGAGGTGCCGGCCGGAGTTGCCGGGAGCGAGAAGGTGCTGTTATCCGAGCAGCCGATGACCATCGTTCCTGCGAAGAGGGTCAGGAGCAGGACGCTGAACAGGCGGAGGGACGTGATCGCGTTGCCGACGGAGCGGCGGCGGCGGAAGATCAGCAACGATGCGAGGGGGAAGAGGAATGCTGTGGCGACTTCTCCTGCAACGTTGCCGCCAAGGCGCAGAGGCCGCAGGCTGCCGGTGGCTTTGCTGGTGGAGATAGTGAGTGTGCTGGTGACCGGGGCTGTCGGCGAGACGGTGACCTGCGCGGGCGAGAAGGTGCAGATAGCGCCGGTTGGGACGCCGCTGCAGCCGAGGGTGACGGTCCCGTTGAAGCCGTTGGTGGGGGCCATGACGATGGAGGCTGTGGCGGAGTTTCCGGCGGTTACGGCGGCTGTTCCGGTTGAAGCGCTGAGGGCGAAGGTGGGCGTGCTGCCGGCGGTGGTGGTGTTGGCGATGTTGCCGAAGAGGCCGTGTTTTTCTGCGGCGAGGCCGGCGGTGAAGTAGACGGTGGTGGGGTCGCCTCCGCTGACGGCGGTGGTGCCGGCTACGGCGGTGCCGCCGGGGAGGAGTTCCCAGAGGCTGAGGTTGGTAACGGGTTTGCCCGCGACGTCCATGAGCTGACCGAGGTAGGCGAACGTTTTGGGGTCGTAGACGTTGATGATGCCGTCGCCGAAGTTGCCGATGAGGAGATCGTTCGAGTAGATGCCGAAGTTTGCGGGGGCGATGGCGACTCCCCAGGGAGCGTTGAGGTTGCCGGCGGCGATGGCTCTGGAGACGAAGTTGCCGTTGAGATCGAAGATGTCGACGACACCGTTGCCGGAGCCTGCGGCGATATGGTTTGCGGTGGTGGCGGACTTCAGGGCGTAGGCGACGAAGATCTGCGAGCCGATGATGTGGATGGCGAAGGGGGAGTAGCCGGCGGGGAGGTTGGGGTCGGTGAAAGTGCCGGTGAGGGATGCGGGTTTGAAGGTGCTGTCGTAGACTTCGATTTTGCTGGCCGTGCCGAAGTTAGGGGCGAGGATGTAGCTGGCGCTGGTGGCTCCGGCGGTCTGGACGTTGAGGATGGCGAGGCCGGGGTAGACGGCTCCGGTGGCGCTGTTGTTGATGGCGATCTGGGAGATGGCGTTGGCGGTGCCGAGCTTGCTGTTCCAGCCGGAGATCGTGCCGTCAAGCGTGGAGAAGAGGAAGGAGGCCTTGGTGGCGTTGGGCAGAATCATGCCGACGGCTCCGCCGGTGGTGACCGAGCCTGCGGGGAAACCGGCGGAGGTGCCATTCGATGCTGCAGGAACGATGACCTTGAAGGCGATCGTGTTGGCGGTGGAGGAAACGACGTAGTTGAAGCCGGTGGATGCGGTGCTGATCCACCAGGTGCCGCTGGAGGAGATGGCCCAGGGGTTGATGAAGTTGGGGTCGGTGACGAGGGCCGGGACGGAGCCGTCGGAGAGAATGTTGTTGACCTTGTAGTACTGCGCGGCGGTGGGGATGACTGCGCTCGCAAGGACGATGCCAAGTGTGGCAAAACTTTTCAGTAGCTGATTTCTCATGGTGCCTCGCTGTTCGTTCTTCTCTCGCCCTGGGCGGAGTACGCGGGGAGACTGTGTGTCTCCCATCTGTTGCAGCGTAGCGAGAACGGCGTGGCGGAGTGTCAGGCGTTTGTCAGTTATTGGTCATTTCGGAGGGGCCGCCGCGAGGCGACAACCTTGAGACATGCGGGAGACATTTGGCGGATTGCGTTGCTTCTGCGAAGTCAGGGAAGCGATCTCAGGAAGATGTGATGAAACGACGGTGCAGGTTTGGGACGGTAAAGACCTATCAGGAGGCGAACGAGGATGATGGCGACAACGATCGGAGGCAGAGCCAGGAGGCCGCCCAGCAGCAGATCGAGGCGAGAGTATCGATGCTGGTTGTAGACAGCCTCGGTAGGCTGCAATGCCAAGGGTGAACGGAGGGAGCGCGCGGCGTTGTCGAGGTCTGCGAGCGAGGGGTAGTCTGTGCGGCTGTTGGAGCGCGTGTCCATGATGAAGAAGCGGTTTTCCGGAGAGGGTGCGCCCTGGCGGGCGAAATCGTCCGGTCCGACCGCGCCGAAGATGTAGGGGTCGGCTACCTGCAGTCGACGGACGCCGTCGATGACGTCTCGGTCGCTCGGGTTGAAATGCAAACTGCCGTCGCCATCGCTGACGTTTTTGTCTGCGCGATTGTAGAGGACGCCGTGGTCGGTGACGTCGATCATCTCGATGTTGTAGTTGGCGAGGACGGCGGTGTCCCATGAATCGCCCCAACCCATGTCTTTGCCCTGCGCCATCGACCAGATCGCGAAGATGGCGACGCAGCAAAATAGGTAGGCAAATCCTGCGGCGGGAAGCAAGGCTGCGATGGTGATGGCGCGCTTGCGGCCTCTGATCAGTTTGCGGGTCAGGAGCCAGACGGTGCCGCCGAGGACAGCGCCTCCGATAACCGAGAGGACAGTCGCTGCAAGCGCCCAGAACATCAGGATGAACATCGGACCCATGTTCTTGCTTATCCTTTGCTGAGGATTAGGAGTTGCTCGATCTTTCCGTCTGGGAGAGTGTACGTGTCCATGACGAGAGTGGCGCCGCCGGCGAAGGTGACGCGGTAGAGGCCGAAGGTCATGCCGCCGCGGAGGCTCGAACGTGCGCGGGTTACGTTGGTGACGGCGCCTAGCGGGGCGAGGGTGGCCTGGAAGTCGGTGAGGGCTTCTTTGCTGAAGTAGGCGTTGCAGTTGGAGGTGAAGAGCGAGCGGTCGATCTGGCCTTTGGCGAAGCCGTTGAGGATGCCGGGGAGCAGGGCGGCGACCGGGTCGGGTGTGGTGTCGGGTTTGGCGGCGGTCTGCAGGAGGAGCGGCGTGACGGCGGCGGCGATTTCTGAGGCCGCACCGGAGGCGACTTCGTTGGTGAGGACGACGATGGCGATCTTGTCGTCGGGGTAGACGATGTTCTCGGCGACGTAGCCGCCGACTTCGCCGCTGTGCTCGATCTGGCGATGGCCGTTGCGCTCGTGGACGAATATGCCGAGGCCGTAGCCGGAGTCTTTGCCATCTTTGAGGATGAACGGGGTTTCCATCTGCTTGTAGCTGGCCGGCGAGAGGATGGACTGGTTGATGAAGGTGAGGTCCCACTTGAGGAGCGTGGAGGCGGGCATGGCGAGTTCGCCATCGCCGAAGTACCAGCCTGAGGCTTCGAGCGGGAGGACGCGCGGGGGCCGCATGGCGTAGGAGACGTAACCCGGCAGCTTGAGCTGGTCGCGGTCGGTGTAGGCGTTGAAGACGCCGGGCAGGTGGGCGGGG
>CAZZYB010000347.1:0-4931 GCA_964658125.1 uncultured Acetobacteraceae bacterium
CTCATCATGGGCAGCATCGCCACCCTAAGCTACGTCGTCAACCCACTGGGAATCTACTCCACCCACTGGTTTTCGCCAATGGTCTGGAACGGCCGCGGCGAAAAGGTCGCCGCCCTAGCCACCGAGAGCCCCAAGCCCCAAATCCTCGTTTTCGGCTCCTCCCGCGTCTGGACCATCGCCCCCGCCAAGCTCACCGAACTGACCGGCATGCCCAGCTTCAACGTCGGCGTAAGCGTCGGCATGGCCGAGGACGACTACGCCCTCCTCCGCTATGCGGTCGAGCAGGCCCACATCCAGCCAAAGCTCGTTATCATCGGCCTCGACGTTGAAGCCCTCCACAACACCCGCCCGGTAGACGCCCGCTCGCAAGACGTCCCCGAACTCCGCCCCTATCTCCCCAGCGGCGGCATTGACGCAGTGGAGTCCCGCCTCAAATCCCTGGTGACCGCCCAGAGCGTCCAGCTTTCGATCCGCTCCCTCCGCCTCTCCAACCGCGGCAAGAACGAAGCCCCCGCCGACCCGCTCTACACCGTAGGCCCCCACGGCGACACGCGGATGGCCGGTGTGGAACGCCGCATCGCGAACGGTCAATCGAGCCGCGCGAAAGAGCTGCACGACGAAATCCCCACTTTCCAGAAGCGTTATGACAACTACACAGCGCTCTCGCCAGTGCGCCTCGACTATCTCCGCCGAACCCTCGAGTACTGCGCCCAGAGACACATCAAAGCCATCGTCTACATCACGCCGATGAGCAAAGGAATGCAGGCTGCGCTGGAGTCCAGGGGCTACCGCGCAAGACTCCAGGATATTCTCACCCAGGTGCCGCAGCTCGCCAAAGCTAACGGCGCGGAGTTCGTCGACTACAGCAACGCGGAGACTTTCGGCGGATCGGAAGACGCCTACCTCGACGGAATTCATCGAGACCAGGCAGCCGGCGCTATCATGATCGCCCACCTGCTGAAGGACACCGGCATCACCCCGTAATGCGCCCCCTCAAAACTTGAAGTACAAAAACTCCTGCGGAATGTTCGACCCCATAAACAGCCACGAAACTACCGTCAGCACAGAGAACGCGACCGCCCTACGCATCGTAGGTCGAAGATCGCGCTCCATCTGATCGGACGACGGTCCCCAGAAAGCGCAGAAAATTCCCGCCAGCAACGGTAACCCAAACAGCTTCAGGTCGAAGGTCTTATGCAGCACCAGCAGCCGCTGATACCCCAACAGATGCAGCGGATTATAGAGCTCCGAAACGATCTTCAAACCCGCATGGAGACTCGTCGCACGGAACATTGATTCCGCGGTCACCACAAGCATGAATGTCATCGCCCAGGACAGTAACGCAGGCACATGAGGCGCCTTTTTCCTGCGCCAGAAATGGTTCACCACCAGCCCCAGGCCGTGCATCATCCCAAACAATACGAAGGTCCACGAAGGCCCGTGCCAAAGCCCCGCAATTGTCATCGCCACAAATACCGCGACCGAGTTGCCCAGCATGGAAGACCGCGGAAACTGCATCAAGATCGGCGTGTACAAATACGTGTTGATGAAGTCCGAAAGCGAAATGTGCCAGCGCTTCCAGAACTCAATAATGGACTTCGACCGCAGCGGCGCATCGAAGTTCCGCGGAATCTGCATGCCCAGCAGCATCGCCGACCCCACCGCCATATCCGTGTACCCGCTAAAATCGAAGTAAATCTGCAGTGTAAACGCCACCCCAAACGTCCATGCCTCCAGCAGAGACAGCCGTCCCCGGACCGCGAAACCATAGTCCGCGATCTTCGCAAAAACGAAAGCGAACACCACCTTCTTGAACAGTCCAATGCTGATCAGATAGCAGCCACGCGCCACCATCTCCCAGTTCTTCGCCGTCGCCGTGCCAATGTTCCCCAATTGATGCACCATCCGCTTTGCCTTCGCCAGCGGCCCCGAAATCACATAGGGGAAAAATGCAACGAAAGTCGCATGCTGAAAAATTGTCAGCGGTGGCAGCAGTTCCTCATAGCAATCCACCAGGTACATGATCTGTGTGACTGTAAAAAAGCTGATCCCCAGCGGAAATTCAAGGTCTGGCAGCAGCGTTCCCGGATGCCAGAAGAACAGCGCGCTGCGCACAAAGAAGTTGATGTATTTAAAGGTGCAAAGAAATCCGATGTTGAGCAATAGCGCTAGCTGAAACCAGCGCTTGCGTTGCGGCTGTTCGGCGTTCGAAATCCGGTGCGCCAACCATACGTTGCACAGGATCGATCCCAGCAGGTAAGGCAGATGCGCAGGTTTGAACCACGCGTAGAAAATCAGTGATGCCGCAAGCACGCTCGCCTGCGCCGCAATCGCTCCCCAGAATCGCCGCACCAGCGTTGCCATCGCCACGACCAATGGCAGAAAAACCAGCAGGTAGCCGAAAGAATTGAACAGCATTCGTCCCAATCTCCTGCAGGCTTCCGACCGGACCCGCGTATTCTGTAAGGCTGATGGCCACAGTATACAATCAAGGCCAACCACTAAGCACGCAGAGCCTTTGATTGCCTTGTTCTTGCGAGACAATGGCCTGTTATCGGGGATGCAGCATTGAACATTGCAGCGCTTTCCATAGAAGAACTCATGCGCAGCCGTCGCCGCCTGCGCCGCGAGCTTTCAGCACTCCCCCGCCTCCAGAAAATTCGCATCGCGGTCCTCGGTGGTTCTACCACCAGCGAGCTCGTCGACCTCTGGGAAGTGCTGCTTCTCGCCGGCGGTTTCGAGCCGACATTTCACCAGTCCGAGTACGGCCTCTTCTACGAAGAAGCCGTCCACAACACGCAGGCCATCGCCGACTTCCAACCCGACATCGTCTATGTCCATACTTCCTATCGCAACGTTCAAAACATTCCCGCAATAGGGGCTAGCGACGCCGCATTCGACATCGCGGTAGCAAACGAACTTGACCGCTATCGCCACATATGGAACTCCCTCTCCGCCGCTCTCCCCTGCCAGATCATCCAGAACAACTTCGAGCTTCCACCCTACCGGCCGCTTGGCAACCTTGAGTCCAGCAGCCCCAGCGGCGGCGCCCGATTCTTCCTCACGCTCAACGCGGCGTTTGCGGCCGAAGCCCGCCAGAACCCACGTCTCCTCCTGCACGACCTCTTCGCGCTCGCCGCGCACAAAGGCGGCGAAAACTGGTTCGACTTCGGGCGCTGGTTCGGCTACAAACTCCTGTACACGATCCGCGCCAACTACGAAATCGCCCGCTCGCTCAACGCTCTGGTGCTCGCTATATACGGCCGTTCCCGCAAGGTCCTCGTCCTGGATCTCGACAACACCTGCTGGGGTGGCGTCATCGGTGACGACGGTGTCGACCGCATTCAGATCGGCCGCGAGCATCCCGAAGCCGAAGCCTTCACCGCATTTCAGGAGTACTGCCTCCGGCTACGCGATCGCGGCGTTCTCCTCGCGGTCTGCTCCAAGAACGAAGATTCCATCGCCCGGCAGGGCTTCGAGCATCCCGATTCGGTGCTCAAGCTTGAACACTTCTCCTGTTTCAAAGCCAACTGGAGCCCCAAGCACGAAAATCTCCAGGCCATTGCCATAGAACTACAGCTCGGACTCGACAGTTTCGTTTTTGTCGACGACAACCCCGCCGAACGCGCCATCGTCTCTGCACAGCTTCCCGAAGTAGCCGTACCCGAGGTTGGAAGCGATGTCGTCCTCTTCCCTCAAATCATCGACAACCAACGCTACTTCGAACCGATCACCCTCTCAGCCGAGGACGTCTCCCGCGCCAGCCTTTACGCGCAAAACGCCGAACGCGCTGCCGGCCAGGCCCAGTTCGCCTCCTATGGCGAGTACCTCGACTCGCTCGAAATGAAGGCGGAAATTGCCGAGTTCCAGAGCCTCTATCTCGAACGCATCACCCAGCTCATCAACAAGACGAATCAGTTCAACCTAACCACCCGCCGCTACACCCAGGCCGAAATAGAATTGGCCGCCATCGATCCCAACTATCTCGGTCTCTATGGCCGCCTGCTCGACCGCTTCGGGGACAACGGCCTCGTCTCTGTCATCCTCGCGCGTCGTGCCGATCGCGAAATGCACATCGAGCTCTGGCTCATGAGCTGCCGCGTCCTCAAACGCGACATGGAGCTCGCCATGCTCGACGCCCTGGTCGGCCGCGCCCGTTGCGTCGGCATCGAAACACTCCACGGGGCCTACGTCCCCACGAAGAAAAATGCGATGGTAGCCGATCACTACTCGAAACTCGGCTTCGTTCGGCAAGGTGACGCGGAGCCCGAGTCAGAAACTCACTGGATTCTCGACATCACACAATACAAGCCACAGAACCTTCACATCAGCCTATTGGAAACCGCACATGCCTAACAGACTCGAAGAGCTTCAGCCCATCTTTCGCGACATTCTCGATCAACCGGACCTCGTGCTCACCCGCGAATCGAACGCACGCAACGTCGCAAATTGGGATTCGCTCGCACACATCGAACTCGTCACATCCATCCGGGAGCACTACAACATCAAGTTCGCGCTTGGAGAGCTGCGTGAGCTTGAAAACGTAGGCGACATGATTGATCTCATCGAAGAAAAGCTCGCAAAGAATGCAGCTCGTAACGCTCAATGAACGTGGCTACAACTCCACTTCCACGCCGGGCCCGTCGACCAAAGCAGCCATCAGACCGTGAGCCGGGGCCGGATCGTCAACTGCACCCGCTCGAGGCGCAAATCGTGACTTCAGTTTAAGAAATGGTGCCTCAAGCATGTAGAAACTCAACGACGCGACGATTACCGTCAGAGCTAGCGCCGACAACGGTCCCAGGATCGTGAGGTGGTGCGCCGCAAGACGCTGTTTCCTCAAGAAAAAAAAGTCCGAAAAAATGTAATGGTACACATACATCCCGTAACTGATGCGGCCCAGATAAACTAGCGGCTTCCACTGGAGTACC
>CAZZYB010000348.1:0-4924 GCA_964658125.1 uncultured Acetobacteraceae bacterium
GAAAACCGGATTCGGTCCACTGCCGCCGCTCGTAACGTTCTGTACCTGGAGGTTGTTGTAGGTGTTCGGGGTTTGAAACCACGAACGACTGTAGGTAAGGTTCAGGTGAGCGGAACTATTGGCAGAGAGCTGACGATCGATGCGATCAAAAATATTCTGCTCATTGCCCTTGGCATGAAAGACGGAGAACTCTGCGGGATCGAGAAAACGTCCGGTATTGAGACCATCCACTTCAAAGAAGTTACCGCCGTTTGGACCGCCGTAGGCGAGATCGAACGAAGTCGTCGATGTCCCGAACGTGCCGTAGGACGCAGTAACGCTACCGGTTGGCGTCGTAACGCCTTGGCCTGAGCGAGTGGTGACATTAATGATGAGAGCAGTCTTGTCTCCGTACTCTGCCGGAGGCGCGCCGGAAATGACTTCAATCGACTGAATTGAGTTCGAGGGAATCTGGTTCGAGAAGACCTTGCTCTGCTGGTCGGTAATAGGTTGGCCGTCAAACGAGAAAGAGTTTGAAGCATGATCGCCCAAACCATGAAAGAGACCATTCGAGTCGGCAGCAACACCCGGAGAAGAAAGTGTGACAAGCGAGCTCAGCGTTGAAGAGGGCGTTTCGAGAGGCAGCTTCTGAAAGAGAGCGCGGTCGAGATCGGTATGGAACACAGAACTGCTTTCCAGCAGGTCGGAGGCCTCGACATTGATGGTGGTCGACGACGTACCAACCTTCAGTGACTCATTCAAGGTGACCGGCACGGTGGATCGAATGTCAACATCTTGTGCCACAGACAAGAAACCTTGGCCGCTCACGATGACGTGGTAAGGATTCAATGGAATGTTCGTAAACAGGTAGTGTCCAGCACTATCGGTCGTGCTGCTCCGGTTGTATCCGCTGACCGGATTGATGAGGGTTACGACCGCACCCGGAAGCACGGCTCCAGTTGAGTCGCTGACGACGCCAGACAGAGTGCCGGCGCTTCCTGCGGATTGCGCCCGAAGGCTAGAAAAGCTTGCTGACAAAAACACGAATGCTACGAAGACGACGCGTCTGATGGACGTGTGCATACACTACCCCCTTGGAGTTGTTTCAGCTGATTTTTAGTTCGGGTCTACGAGAGGTAGGTGTGAGCAGGCGGGGGACGTGTGAAAAGCGCGGACCTTGAGAGGGTGCGCGAACGTGCTGGGGGAAGGAATACAACGACGATGGCAGCGACTAAGGGTGGAGCGGTAAGTACCGGCACCGCTGAAGTACTGTCGTGACCAACACTATGGGCCGTTATGCATAGGCCGCAATCGCCATGAACAGCATTGTTCGGATGACTGTGCGTGACAGAGAGCGTTCCGCCTAGCAGGACCAGCCCAACGCAAAGCAGCGCGAGGAGAAGTCTCCACCGCGAGTGCATTTGAGCAGTTGTCTTTGGGCGCAACATAACAGAACTATACCCGATTAATCGGATCGAAGCAGAGCCTAGTAGTTGGGAGCGATAGCTTATTTATCGGGGGCGTTAGCATGCGATGTTCGCGACCAACAGTCGCGATTCCGGTTGATGATTGGACCAACCGTAGCGATTCGCCCAAATCTAGTTTCGTAGTACCCTCGGAAAGTCTCCTGCAAAATTTGGGGAGCCGTTGCCGGCTCCCCGTTTGGTTTACGCTGCAACCTTCTTCTTGGGTGGTACGGCCTTATTGGCCGAAGCCTTCACCTTTTCGATGACCGTGGGCTTCTGCGTCTTTCGTTGGGCTTGCTTCATCTGCTGTAGAACGAACGCTTTTTCCGCCTGGGCGAGGAAATCGATATCGTTCTCGCGTGGGATGTCAGTGTGCCCGGTCAAAACGAGGCGAAGGGCGAACTCCGTCAGCCTTTCGTCGGGCAGTGTGGCAAGGATGCAAGACAGCACCTCCTCCGCTGTCTGTTCGTTGTTCTCGTTGTCGCCGACGTAGAACGCTGCTACATCTTCGGCGAAGTCGTAGGGGTCAAGGTTGACGAGTGCGCTGAGGAAAAGCCGCAACTGGGTCGCACAGAACATCGCGGGAGCGTTAGCAAGAATGCGCTCGAAGCTAGCTTGCCGAGCATCGCGCAATTCCCTTCTGCGGGTCTGCTCGGCGTCATACTCTTGCTGTTGACGCTCGAACTCCTGCTTGCGCTCCTCCTCTTTGCGCTTCTGCTCTGCGTCGTATTCTTCCCTTCGTTTCTCGTACTCCGCTTGACGTTCCTCGGCTTGTTCCTGCGTCTCCTGTTCCGGAACGGGGGGAATGGTAGGTGGTGGGTCTGTGGCGCGTCGTGCCGCGACGTGGGGGTTATGCACGGGGCAATCGGTGTCCGTGCAAACGGCGACGGTCTTTCCGACATTCCGGCCAAACACAATAATGGCGGCTTTGGTGTGGGGGCATGGCGGCGCGGCATCCGGGTTGTCCGGCATTGCGAGTTCGCGGTATTGGTGTTTTTGCAACGCGCCGGGACGTTGCTCTTTCGGGTTGCGCCAAACGGTCTCAAGCTGAACAAGCTGAGGCCGTGCGGCAAGCTCCCGGTCAATGTGGGCGGTAGTCTTCGCTTGGTAGCAGGGTGCGTCAAGGCACTGGTCGCCCTGCACGTCGTGAAAGAGGCTGGTATTGAATCCGCTGCGGCGAGGGCAGGTGACGCACGCTCCGGCAGTGGGGTTAAGGGTGGTGTCCTCACGGTCGAATGGAGCCTCCGCAAGGTTGAGGTAAAGGTTGGCCTGTATCCACGCGCTCAGGTGCTTAGCGGGAAGCAGGTGCGGCTCTTTGTCCTGCCAGTCCTTGCGCCAGCATTCCGCGTAGGCTGTCGATTGATGTTCCTGCGGCAAACGGGCAAGCAAGTTGGCGTGACTGGCTGTAATGCGCTCCTCGGTGAACGCCTTGGCAACCTCGGGGATGAGTTGCAAGAGGCTCAGCCGCGCATAGATGTGCGATGCGCTCTTGCCGGATTTTTCGACAAGTGCGGTCACATCATAACCGGGGAGGTCTAAAAGACGCTGAAAGCCTTGCGCCTCTTCGTAGGGATGAACGTCCACACGCTGCGAGTTTTCGACCAACTGCCATTCCATCGCCTGGGCGTCGTTCAATTCCACGATGCGGGCGGGAAGGGAGAAGACTTCGGCAAGCTGCGCCGCGCGGAAGCGGCGCGCCCCTGCGACGATCTCGAAGCCGCTGGCGTTAGGGCGAACGGTGATGGGCTGGATGAGGCCATGCTGACGGATGCTCTCGGCCAACTCATGCAGCTTGGATTCCTCAAAGGTCTGGCGCGGGTTGGTGGTGGATTCGTGAATTGTGTCGATGGCAAGGAACTGGAATGCGCTCGAATCTTGCATGATGCCCTCCTTGGGCTTGGGTTGGTTGTGAAGTTGTGGAGCGCACACGCTGCCCTGTATCCGCTCCGTTGGCGGGGAAAAGCTTGGGCCTAGGTGCGCTGCCGCTGCCGCTCGAAAGCTTCGGCGAAGCCCTGCTGCTGCAGGTTCTTGTCCCACTGCTTGGCGAAGCGTTCGTGTTCCAAGTGGAGTTGGGTGTGGTAGCTGTAGTTTCCGTCTTGAATGAAACGGCTCCATTGCTCTACACCGACGTAATCGTTGCGCCAGTAAAAGGGTGAAAACCCGAAGATGTGAAGGTTGCCCGCGCATCCCGCGATGCCAAGCTCAAAAAGCATTTCGGGATCGCGCATAGCGTCACCGTTTTGCTCTCCGTAATGGCACACAGAGATAGCGGGAAGCCCTCGCCGGCCTGACTCGTCCGTCGCCTCGATAACCAGCGCCATAAAGGGTGGGTTCTCGATCTTGAGGTACAGGCCGTGGTGCCAACCTCCGGCCTGTTTGAGGATTGCGAGGATGGTCTGCATTAGGCCGCCTCCGCGAGTTCTGCATTAGCTTCGGCGATCTGCGGCTCTGCCGCGCTGTCCTCGACGGGTGGCTCCAAGGCTGCGAGGATGACGCTGGCGGCCTGTTGGATGACTTCCAAGCTCTCGGCCAGAAGCGAAGCGTTGCCGTGGTAAAGCTGGATGTAGTCGGCGGATGCCGTACCCGTGATTAATCCAACTGCCTTGCCGACCACAAAGGCAACGGCCTCCGCCTCCGTCTCGCGCACGGTCTTGGTGGTTGCCGTGCGCCGCTCCGCCTTGTGCAACATCTCGTGTGCTGTCTCATGGACCAAGGTGGAGAATTCTTCCGCTTTCGACTGTCCGGGAAGGATGGCGATGCGTCCCCCGTAGCTGCAACCGAGAGCCGGCGCGATTTTCGGGTTGTAGACAAGGTGGATTCCCTGTCCCTTTAAGAAAGCCGCGAGACGATCAATGCTCTCTCCGGGATCGCCTGAGATTTCGTGCATCTCCGGGAGGTCAACGCCGTTGGTCTGCGATACGTCGAACACGTAGGCATTGCGGAAACCGAGCAACGCGCGGGTATTCTGCTTGGTGATGTCCTTCTCGGCTTCTGAGTCCTTCTTGCGGCGAACGCCAACGATGGGAGCGAGGATGCGAATTCCCTTGGCTCCCGCGTTCACGGAACGGCCAAGATTCTTCCATGTCCAGAATCCGGCAACGCGGGTCGCGGTCGGCATCTGCCGCGCAATCTCCAACACGTTCCCAAAGCTGTAATTGTGGAAGCGGCTCATGGCCGTGAGGTAGTTGGTGAGGGCGTCAGAGTGTCCGGCCTCCAGTTGCTCGATGAGGAGCTTGATGTTGGCGGCGATAAGTTCCTGTTTGGTGCTGGGGGTCTTCTTGTTGTCGATGGTGGCTACGCTGCTCATGGTGTCTTCTCCTTTGGGTGTTTGGCTTTTGCACTTCCGCGTTGAACGCGGCATGTACATGCCGAACGCCACCTGGCGAAGGCGGGGGTAGCAAGTGTCAAGGGGAGGGGTGTCTCCCACCCTTGGAGAGGGAGCCGAAGGCGGAACGGAAAGGGCGGAGCGCAGCGGAGGT